>NZ_JBEXDZ010000018.1:0-80380 GCF_040606085.1 Streptomyces sp. NPDC005485
GGGCTGAGAATCAGCCCCTCCGGCGTTTGAGGAGCGGGGGTCCAGGGGCGGAGCCCCGGAACACGGGAAGGGAAGGGGCGGAGGGGGCGAAAACCGTCACCCCCTCCCGCGGCGCGCCAGCGCCACCACTCCCCCGCCCGCCGCGAGCAACGCGATCGCGCCGCCGGCGATGTACGGCGTCATCGACGAGCCCCCGGTCTCGGCGAGGTTCGCCTCGGCGGGAGCCCCCTGGGGCTCGACGCCGGACCCGGGATCGGCACTCGGCGCGGCCGCGTCCGGCGCCTCGCACGTCGCCCCCGCGAGGGTGACCGTCCCCTCCACCTCCGCCACGTTCAGCTTCAACGGGTTGATGGAGACGTTGAGTTCGAGGGCGGAGGCGGCCGCCGTGCGTGAGGTGGTCTCCGTCTTGGAGAGGTCGAGACGGACCTCGCCGACCCCGGGGACCTTCACCTCGGTGGGTCCCCCGGCGGTCAGGGTCACCTTCTTGCCGAGGACGGTGACCGAGCCCAGCAGGTTCGCGGAGGCGACGGGCTTCCTGCCGGCCTCGCAGGTCGCCTTCGAGGTCACCTGCTCGACCTCGATGAGCGAGAGAAGCGGCAGCCCGGGGACATGGAGCGCCGCGTGGGCGAGGTTGGTGGAGCCCTCGGCTCCGGCCGGGGTGACCGTCGCGTGCGCGGTGGCGACGTCGGCGCGCAGCACGCTGAACGGCTTTCCGCCGTCGACCCCGTCCAACTGCGCGGTGAGCGCGGTCTTCCCGGCGCTGCGCGGCGCCTGCACTTCGTTGAGGGAGAGCGTGAGCGGAACGTTCACGGACTTGTTGAGCAGGGACACGTCGAGCCCGGTGCGCAGCACGACGGCGCTCGCACGACCGTGGTCGGTGGTCGCGTGGGCGGAGCCCGCACCGGCCAGCACCGCAGGACCCGCGGCAAGGACGGTGGCCGCCGCGGTGACGGCGAAACGGCGTGCGGGCATGCGGAAGTTGTTGCTGTTCAAGGGTGGGACCCCCATAAGAGAAAAGCTCGGGACCCGGCAAGAATTACGCACCGAGAGTGAACAGTCAGCAACCTGACGCCACTTCACTCCAACGTGGTGTATCCGTGAATGTCTTCGATTACGAAGGCACGCACGTTCCCCACAGTCACTCACTCAACGTCCCTTGCCGAACACGCCGGTTGACGATCCGGAGCGCGGGCGGGAGTGCGGGGAGAGATGCTCAACGAGCCGGCTCCCCGGTCCGTCACGCTCCGTCAACCCATGGAGGAACCGCACAGCATCGCCGTGAGCCGGGGGCTCAGCTCACGACCCGCCCGTTCAGCACCACGCGGCGCGGTGCCGCGAGGACCCGTACGTCCGCACGCGGGTCCCCGTCGTACACGACGAGGTCCGCGGGTGCCCCCTCGTCGAGGCCCGGGCGCCCGAGCCATCGGCGGGCGCCCCATGTGGTGGCGGAGAGCGCCTCGACGGGCGGGATCCCGGCGGTGACCAGTTCGGCGACCTCACCGGCGACGAGCCCGTGCGCGAGGGAGCCGCCCGCGTCGGTGCCGACGTACACGGGGATCCCGGCGTCGTAGGCGGCGCGCACGGTGTCGTAGCGCCGCGCGTGCAGCCGTCGCATGTGCTGCGACCAGCGCGGGAACTTGCTCTCACCGCCGGCCGCGAGCTGCGGGAAGGTCGCGATGTTCACGAGGGTGGGGACGATGGCGACCCCGTGCTCCGCGAACAGCGGAATGGTGTCCTCGGTGAGGCCGGTCGCGTGCTCGACGCAGTCGATGCCCGCCTCGACGAGGTCCCGCAGGGAATCCTCGGCGAAGCAGTGCGCGGTGACGCGGGCGCCGAGGCGGTGGGCCTCCGCGATCGCCGCCTCGACCGACGCGCGGGGCCAGCAGGCGCTCAGGTCGCCGGTGCCGCGGTCGATCCAGTCGCCCACCAGCTTCACCCAGCCGTCACCGCGCCGGGCCTCCCGGGCGACGTACGCGACGAGGTCCTCGGGCTCGATCTCCCAGGCGTAGTTGCGGATGTAGCGGCGGGTACGGGCGATGTGGCGACCGGCACGGATGATCTTCGGGAGGTCTTCGCGGGCGTCGATCCAGCGGGTGTCGGAGGGCGAGCCCGCGTCCCGGACGAGAAGGGTGCCGGCCTCGCGGTCGGTCAGCGCCTGCTTCTCGGAGACGTCGTCCGGGACCGGGCCGTGCGAGTCGAGGCCGACGTGGCAGTGCGCGTCGACGAGGCCGGGCAGCGTCCAGCCCTCGACGGTGCGGACGTCGCGGGCGCCGGCGGGGCGCTCGTAGGAGATCCTTCCGCCGACGACCCAGAGTTCGTCCCGGATGTCGTCGGGTCCGACGAGCACCCGTCCCTTCACGTGCAGAATCGTGCGATCGCTCATGAAGGGCACCTTAGTGAGCGGCGTTCTACTCTTCCTTGCCGACCTGGTCCGACGTCTCCTCCTCCACGTCCGCCATGGCGGGATCCAGGAGCCGGGAGAGGAAGTGCCGGGTGCGCTCGTGGGCCGGGTTGCCGATGACCTGCTCGGGCGTGCCGTCCTCGACGATCACACCGGCGTCCATGAACACGACGCGGTCGGCGACCTCGCGCGCGAACGTCATCTCGTGCGTGACGACCATCATCGTCATGCCCTCGTTCGCGAGCATCCGCATCACGGCGAGTACGTCGCCGACGAGCTCCGGGTCGAGCGCCGACGTGGGCTCGTCGAAGAGCATCACCTCGGGGCCCATGGCCAGCGCGCGGGCGATCGCCACCCGTTGCTGCTGCCCGCCGGAGAGGGATGCCGGGTACGCGTCCGCCTTCTCGGAGAGCCCCACGCGCCGCAGGTTCCGGTCGGCCACCTCGGCCGCCTGCGCCTTGTCGCGGCCGAGGACGCGGCGCTGCGGCAGCGTGAGGTTCTCGGTCACCGACAGGTGCGGGAAGAGGTTGAACTGCTGGAAGACCATGCCGATACGGCGGCGTACGGCGTCGATGTCGACGTCGGGGTCGGTGAGTTCGGTGCCGCCCACGAAAACCTGGCCCTTGGTGGGCTCTTCGAGCAGGTTCACGCAGCGCAGCAGGGTCGACTTGCCGGAGCCGGACGGGCCGATGACGCAGACGACCTCGCCCTGGCCGACCTCCAGGTCGATGCCGCGCAGGACCTCGTTGTCGCCGAAGGACTTGTGCAGGTCCTTCACTCGGATCTCGGCGTTGCTCACTTGGTGGCCTCCCCGGCCTTCGCCTCAAGGCGGCGTACGACGAAACCGAGCGGGATCGTGACCAGCAGGTAGCACAGGCCCGCGACCAGGATCGGCGTGGAGTTGGCGGTCGTGCTCGCCAGGTCGCGGCCGAACTTGGTCAGTTCGCGCTCCTCCAGCGTGACACCGAGGAACAGCACCAGCGACGAGTCCTTGAAGAGCAGGACGAGTTCGTTGGTGAGCGGCGGGATCACCACACGGAAGGCCTGCGGGATGATGATCGAGACCATCGCCCGGGCATGCGAGAAGCCCAGCGAACGGGCCGCCTCCATCTGCCCCTTGGGCACCGCCTGGATGCCCGCGCGGATCGTCTCCGCCATGTACGCGGCCGCCACCAGGCCTAGCGCGAGGGCGACCTTGCCGTACGTCCCGCCGGGGATCTGGGTGCCCGGGAACGCCAGCGGCACGGCGACGCCCACGAAGACGAAGATCAGCAGGGCGGGCAGACCGCGGAAGATCTCGATGTAGATGCCGGCGAGCCAGCGGTAGGGGCCCACAGGGGACAACCGCATCAGGGCGATGACCATGCCCAGCACCATGCCGACGGCGAAGCCGGACAGCGTGTAGAGCACGGTGTTCTTCAGGGCCAGTGTGATGATGTCGGGGAACATCTGCTTGGCCAGGTCGGTCTGGGCGAACTGGTTCTTCAGCTGACCCCAGTCGGCCGTGACCGCGAAGGCGATCACGGCGGCGACGAAGACGGCGTACTGGATGCCGTGCGAGACCGCGCGCTTCTGACGTCGGGTCAGGCCGCGTTTGCGGGGCTGGACTTGTGCGTCGGCTCCACTCATGAGGCGGACGGAGAGGCGGAGGCGGCGCTCGCGTCGTACGGGCCGATCCACTTCTCGTACAGCTTCTTGTACGTGCCGTCGGCCTTCGCGTTCTTGAGCGCCTTGTTGATCGCGGCGACGAGCTTGGTGTTGCCCTTCTTCACCGTGAAGCCGTACTGCTCACCGGTGTTGAGGTTGTCCACCACCTTGAAGGCGTCGGCGGTGGCCTTGTCCTTCAGCCAGCCCTGCACGACGGGGTAGTCGATGATGACGGCCTTGACCTGGCCGGTGCGCAGGCCGTTGAGGACCGCGTCCGAGGACTCGAAGGAGACCGGGTCGAAGCCCTTGCTCTTGGCGTAGTCCTCGCCGGTGGTCTGCGCCTGGGTGCCGAGCTTGACGCCCTTGGACTTCACGTCGGCAAGGGAGTTGACGCCGCTCTTCTTGTCGACCAGGACGGCCTGAGTGGCGTCGAAGTACGGGTCGGAGAAGTCGACGTTCTTCTTGCGCTCCTCGGTGATCGTCATGCCTGCGGCGGCGAGGTCGCACTGGTTGGAGTTGAGGAACGCACCCGTCTTGAAGTTCTCGAAGGGCGTGTCGACGATCTCCTGCTTCACGCCCAGGTCCTTGGCGACCAGGTCGATGAGCGACACGTCGAAGCCCTCGTACTTGCCGTTCTTCTCCGACTGGAACGGCGGATAAGGGAGGTGCGTGCAGGTGGTGAGCTGACCGCCCTTGACGAGCGTGACGCCGCCCGCGGTGGTCTTCTTGCCGCCCCCGTCGTCCGAGGAGCAGCCGGCCACGAGCAGCAGCCCGGCCGTCGCGGTGGTGGCGGCCAGAATGCGTGTCCGGCGTCCGAGGACCGAGTTCACGGGGACCTCCTGTGAGGGAACTGAGGGTTCCGATTATAAGGATTTGTTTGAGTCCCTCAAATCAATCCGATGGCTGCTGAGCCGGATGGCCTCAGAACCCGTCGGTCCGGGCGCCGCGGAGCGGCCCGGGCCGGGCCGGGGCGCCGTGCGCGGACGTAGGCTCCGGGGGCATGAGCGCAGCGGCTCCTTACCTGATACTCGGCGGGTGCCTCGCCGTGGTCCTGGGTCTTCTCACCTGGCTGGCGGCCGTGGTGCGCCGCCGCGGCCTCGCCGGTGCGGCGATCGGCGCGGCCCTCGCCGCCCACGACGAGGCGTTCCGGGTGACGGCGCACGAGTCCCACCACGAGATCCAGGCGCAGACGGAACGCAGGGCGCCCCTCCTGTCGCCCGACGACCGGTGGCCGCGGGACGACGGCGAGGCGGGCACGGCGCAGCGGCGGCTGCGCCCGCGACGGCCATGGCGCCGGCGCGGCCGCCGGGCCGGTCGCCTCGGGCGCCGACGCTGACCTTTCGTGCATCCCCCGCACCCTGTGCCTCCGGGGGCTTGCGGAACCGCCGGTTAGGCTCGAACTCGCGTACCTGCGCGTCCGCGCACGGCGCACCGCGTATCGGAACCCGTGAACGAAGAGAGCACCGCCGTGACCCACCCCTTCCTGGACCTGGCGCCGCTGAGCGCCGCGCACTTCGCCGCCATCGAGGACCGGGTGGCGCGGCTGCTCTCCACCGAGCAGGACGTCGTGATCATGCAGGGCGAGGCGCTGCTGCCCCTGGAGGGTGCCATCCGCGCCACCGCCGGGCCCGGCACGACGGCGCTCAACGTCATCACCGGCCCGTACGGGCAGACCTTCGGGAACTGGCTGCGGGACTGCGGGGCGAGGGTGATCGATCTGGCGGTGCCCTTCCACACGGCGGTCACGGCCGCGCAGATCCGGGAGGCGTTCGCCGCGCACCCGGAGATCGACTTCGTGTCGCTGGTGCACGCCGAGGCGGCGACCGGGAACACCAATCCCGTCGCGGAGATCGGTGAGGCCGTACGGGAGCACGGTGCGCTCTTCTACCTCGACGCCGTCGCCTCGATCGGGGCCGAGCCCGTGCTGCCGGACGCGTGGGGTGTCGACCTGTGCGTGATCGGGGCGCAGAAGGCGATGGGCGGGCCCGCGGGTGTGTCGGCGGTTTCCGTGAGCGAGCGGGCCTGGACGCGGATGGCCGCCAACCCCGACGCTCCGCGACGGTCCTACCTGTCGCTGCTCGACTGGAAGGAGCGCTGGGTCGACGGCGGGCGCAAGGCGCTGCTGCACGCTCCGGCCCAACTGGAGATGCTGGCGCTGGAGGCGTGCGTCGAGCGCATCGAGGGCGAGGGCCTGGACGCGGTGATGGCCCGCCACGCCTCGGCCGCGGCGGCCACCCGGGCGGGGGCGCTCGCGCTGGGCGGCGGGCTTGAGCCGTATGTGTACGAGGCGGGGGACGCAGCCCCCGTCGCCACGACGCTGCGGGCGCCGGTCGGGATCGACGCGTCCGAGCTGGTCGCCCGGGCGCTCGCCGCGGACCCGGTGCTGCCGTTGGCGGCCGGGGGTGGGGCGCTCGCGAAGGAGATGATCCGGGTGAACCACTACGGCCCCGATGCGACGCGGGGTGTCGTGCACTCCTGCCTGGCCGCGCTGGGCGCCGCGCTGGCCGAGGCCGGGGCGGCCGTCGACCCGGAGGGGGCCCGGCGGGCCGTGGCGGAGGTCCGGGTGTGACAGATCCGACGCGGGTGGATTCCTCTCCGTGAAATCAAAGGAATTCACCCGTCTTCTTCACCCGCTTATCCACGAATTTGAATGAGTGCAGCTTCCCGCATTCTTCTGCCCGCTTTCGGCAAGGCTAAACGCAAAGATTTCGCGAACGCCAACCGACTTAATTCGGGCAGGTCTCGTGGTGATTACATGGCTGTGACGCACTCCACAATGCGTCCACTTTATCCTGGATTTCCCGGGCAAACACGGGCAAACCGGCGAGCGGCCGCGCGGATGTGCGCGCCCGCGTGATAACAGACGAGGGCGCCGGACGTAACCCTATCCGGCGATGCAATTTGAACTTTCCCTAGGTAAATTCACTCCGCATGACCGCCGCACAAGCAGACCTGCAAGCGGAATTCCTGGAAATGCCGGAGGGCCTGCGGATCGACCGTCCGGAGGTGGCGGACGGGGCCGCACTCTGGCGCATCGCCAAGGACTCCAGAACTCTCGACCTGAACTCCTCCTACAGCTATCTGCTGTGGTGCCGTGACTTCGCCGGCACCTCGGTGGTGGCGCGTGACGAGGAGGGAACGCCGGTGGCCTTCGTCACCGGGTACGTCCGGCCCGAGCGTCCGGGCACCCTGCTCGTGTGGCAGGTGGCCGTCGACGCCGGCCACCGGGGCCGCGGGCTCGCCGCGGCGATGCTCGACGGGCTGACCGCACGCGTCGCCGCGGAGCAGACGCTGACCTCCGTCGAGACCACCATCACGCCGGGCAACACGGCCTCCGAGCGTCTCTTCACCTCGTTCGCCGCACGCCACGGGGCCGGCGTCGAGCGTGAAGTCCTCTTCGACGCCGGGCAGTTCCCCGCCGGCCCGCACGAAGCGCACGACCCCGAAGTCCTGTACCGCATCGGCCCCCTGCCGCACCCCACCTCTCGCTGAGGAGCGATTCGCTGTGACCATCACCCAGCCGGACCTGAGTGTCTTCCAGACCCTGGAGTCGGAGGTGCGCAGCTACTGCCGCGGCTGGCCTGTCATCTTCGACCGCGCGCAGGGCAGCCGGATGTTCGACGAGGACGGCCATGCCTACCTCGACTTCTTCGCGGGCGCCGGCTCGCTCAACTACGGCCACAACAACCCGGTGCTGAAACGCGCGCTCATCGACTACCTGGAGCGGGACGGCGTCACGCACGGGCTCGACATGTCGACCACCGCCAAGCGCGCGTTCCTGGAGTCGTTCCAGAACCTGGTGCTGCGGCCGCGCGATCTTCCCTACAAGGTCATGTTCCCCGGGCCCACGGGCACCAACGCCGTCGAGTCCGCGCTGAAGCTGGCACGGAAGGTGAAGGGGCGCGAGGCCATCGTGTCCTTCACCAACGCCTTCCACGGGATGTCCCTCGGCTCGCTCGCCGTGACCGGCAACGCCTTCAAGCGGGCGGGTGCGGGCATCCCGCTCGTGCACGGCACCCCGATGCCCTTCGACAACTACTTCGACGGCCAGGTCCCGGACTTCCTGTGGTTCGAGCGGCTCCTGGACGACCAGGGCTCCGGGCTCAACAAGCCCGCCGCCGTGATCGTCGAGACCGTGCAGGGCGAGGGCGGCATCAACGTCGCCCGCCCGGAGTGGCTGCGCGCCCTCGCCGAGCTGTGCGAGCGCCAGGACATGCTGCTCATCGTCGACGACATCCAGATGGGCTGCGGACGTACGGGCGCGTTCTTCTCCTTCGAGGAGGCGGGGATCACGCCGGACATCGTCACCGTGTCCAAGTCCATCAGCGGCTACGGGCTGCCCATGTCCCTGTGCCTGTTCAAGCCCGAGCTGGACATCTGGGAGCCGGGCGAGCACAACGGCACCTTCCGCGGCAACAACCCCGCGTTCGTGACGGCCGCCGCCACCCTGGAGGCGTACTGGGCGGACGGCTCCGCCATGGAGAAGCAGACCCGCGCGCGCGGCGAGCAGGTCGAGCAGGCGCTGATCTCCATCACCGAGGAGAACCTCGCCGACGTGAAGGAGTACCGGGGCCGGGGACTTGTCTGGGGCATCGAGTTCAAGGAGAAGAAGCGCGCGGAGCGCATCGCACGGCGCGCCTTCGAACTCGGGCTGCTCATCGAGACTTCGGGCCCGGAGAGCGAGGTGGTCAAACTGCTCCCGGCCCTCACCATCACGCCCGAGGAACTGGACGAGGGACTGCGCACCCTCGCCCGCGCCGTCCGCGAGACGGTCGCCTGACCAGCGTAGGCACCACAAGAAAGGCAGCAACTCACCGTGATCGTCCGATCGTTCCAGGACATCGAGGGAACCGACCGCCATGTGAAGGCGAAATCCGGCACCTGGGAGAGCAAGCGCATCGTGCTCGCCAAGGAGCGCGTCGGCTTCTCCCTCCACGAGACGACTCTGTACGCGGGTACGGAGACGTCGATGTGGTACGCGAACCACATCGAGGCCGTGCTCTGTGTGGAGGGCGAGGCCGAGCTGACCAATGACGAGACCGGCGACACGCACTGGATCACGCCGGGGACGATGTATCTCCTCGACGGGCACGAGCGCCACACCATGCGCCCCAAGACCGACTTCCGGTGCGTCTGCGTCTTCAACCCTCCCGTCACCGGACGGGAGGACCACGACGAGAACGGCGTCTACCCGCTGCTCACCGAACCCGAGGGGGTCTGAAGTTCCATGACCGTGACCACGATCACCGACCTGTATCCCAGCCGCGGCGCCACCGAGGTGTCCCTGCCGCGCCAGGACCCGGTCGTCTGGGGTGCCCCGGGCACGCCCGGCCCGATCGCGGCGACCGAGCTGCGGACGTACGAGCGTGACGGCTTCCTCGCCGAGCCGGAGCTCCTCGCCGACGACGAAGTCACCGTCTACCGCAAGGAGTTGGAGCGGATCGTCACCGATCCGGCGATCCGCGCCGACGAGCGGTCGATCATCGAGCCGACGTCGCAGGAGATCCGCTCCGTCTTCGAGGTGCACCGGTTCAGCGAGGTGTTCGCCCGGCTGGTGCGCGACGAGCGCGTGGTGGGGCGGGCCCGGCAGATCCTCGGCTCGGACGTGTACGTCCACCAGTCGCGGATCAACGTCAAGCCCGGTTTCGGCGCGAGTGGCTTCTACTGGCACTCGGACTTCGAGACCTGGCACGCCGAGGACGGTCTGCCGAACATGCGGACGGTGTCCGTGTCGATCGCGCTGACCGAGAACCACGACACCAACGGCGGCCTCATGATCATGCCGGGGTCGCACAAGACGTTCCTCGGGTGCGCGGGGGCCACTCCGACGGACAACTACAAGAAGTCCCTCCAGATGCAGGACGCGGGCACACCGTCCGACGAGGCGCTCACCCGGTTCGCCACCCGGCACGGCATCAAGCTCTTCACGGGCAGGGCCGGTTCGGCGACCTGGTTCGACTGCAACTGCATGCACGGATCGGGCGACAACATCACGCCGTTCCCGCGCAGCAACGTATTCATCGTGTTCAACAGCGTGGAGAACGCGGCGGTGGACCCGTTCGCGGCACCGGTGCGCCGGCCGGAGTTCATCGGGGCGAGGGACTTCACCCCCGTGAGGTGAGTGCTTCGCGCGCACGGGACCTCACGCCCGTGCGCCGCCGAGTCTCACAGCCACGCCAGCGACGCGGCCCGCTCCAGCACCAGCTGGACCGCGGCCGCGTCGCCCGTGGCACCCCGCGGTACCTCCTCCGGCGCGTACCGTCCGCCCACGAGCAGGCAGAAGTCGACCGGATCCAGGACGAGTTCGGCCCGCACCGGCTCGTCCTCCGAGCCCAGCACCCACTGGGCGTCGGCGTCGCCCCCGGCCAGCGCGAAGAGCACCGGGGGCGCGTCGGGGCCCAGCGCCAGGCCGAGGATGCGGACGGCGAGCCGGACCAGCTGCGCCAGGTGCGCGGCCGGCGGCGGGGGCACGGCAACACCGAGGGCGCGGCCGATGTCGTCGGTGTGGATCCAGGTCTCGAAGGCCCGCACGACGAAGTGATCGGCGACCGGCAGCCGTACGCCCATCAACATCGTTGCGTGCGCGGCCAGTTCGGGATCCCGTGCCTCGGGTGCGGCGAGCAGTGCCTTCGCCTGCTCGGCCCAGGTGGTGAGGGTCTGCTCGGGGTCACGCCCGTGTTCGTACGCGATCACGTCGGCGGTCCGGGCGGTCCAGGCCTCCTCCCAGGACGCCTCCTCGGCACTGCGCACGTCCGGGACCCGGATGCCGAGCCCGAGCCGGCGCGCCAGTGGTTCGTCCGCGGCGATCAGATGGGCGACGGTGCCGTGCACGTCCCAGTCGTGGACGACCGGGGTCCCCCAGGCGCCGCGGTCCGTCAACTCCCGCAGCAGCGCCCGCAGTCCGCTGACCGCTCCGGCGTAGGGCGCCGCGTACGGGGCGACGCGCGCAGCGGCGGGACGGGAGCGCAGGGCGAGGGCGAGGACGCTCGCGGGGCCGTCGGTGCGGGAGGCGCCGCCGGGCTGTGTCGGGTGCCCCGCGGCGGCGCCGGCCGCGCCCCCGTCCGCCCGGTGGTGCCCGTCCAGCAGCCGTACCGTCTCGCGCAGCCGCTGCGCCTCCGCGGCGCAGGACTCGCACTCCGCCAGGTGCGACGGGACCCGCCTCTCGTCCGCGGGCAGCAGCGCGCCGACGGCCCAGGCGGCCAGCAGCTCCCGTACGTGCTCGTGCTCGGTGCTCATCGTGCTCCGCCCTTCCAGGCCGTGGCCGGCCTTGTCCCGCATCCTGCCCGCGCCGCCATCACGCGCCCCTCTCCCACGCCGGGTCCGGTGGCTCGGCGAGGGATTCCGCCAGCTTGCGCAGGGCGGACCGCAGCCGGGTCTTGGCCGTGCCTTCGGGGATGCCGAGTTCGTGGGCGGCCTGCCGGTAGGTGCGGCCCGCGAAGTAGGCGAGGTGGACCACCTCGCGCTGGGGCTCGGGGAGTTCGGCGAGGGCGGTGTGCAGCAGCAGGGAGCGTTCGCGGTCGACGATCGTCTCGTCGGGGCCGGGCCCGGCGTCGGGGATGGCGTGCAGCGCCGCGTCGTCGGCGCCGGCCTTGCGGTGCCGGGCCTCGCTGCGCACCCAGTCCACGGCCCGCCGGTGGGCGAGCATGGACAGCCAGGTGCGCAGCGAGCCGCGGCGCGCGTCGAAGGCGTACGGCCTGCTCCACAACTGGGCGAAGACCTCCTGCGCCACGTCCTCCGCGGCGGCCGGGCTGCGCGTGACACGGGCGGCGACGCGCCGGACGAGCCCGCCGTACGCGGCGTAGACCTCGCCCAGCGCGGACTCGTCGCCGTACACCAGCCGTCGATGCAACTCCGCGTCGACGGCCGGCCTCGCGGACTGCTCGGCCGTAGGCTCCACCGGCACCACCACCTCGTGGTGCCTTCCTAGCGTTC
Organism: Streptomyces sp. NPDC005485; assembly: GCF_040606085.1. Lineage (NCBI taxonomy): Bacteria > Bacillati > Actinomycetota > Actinomycetes > Kitasatosporales > Streptomycetaceae > Streptomyces > Streptomyces sp. NPDC005485. The sequence goes on from NZ_JBEXDZ010000018.1 coordinate 11,981, forward strand.
CCGGGCGGCCGGCGCCAGGGTGTCAGCCGGACAGACCGGACAGGGCGTCCAGCAGCCGGTCCACATCGGCGGGCGTGTTGTACAGGTGGAAGGCAGCCCTCAGGTTGCCCGCGCGGTCGGAGACCTCGATGCCCGCGCTGCTCAACTCGGGCTGACGGCGGCCGAGTCCGGGCACCGACACGATCGCCGAGCCCGGCGCGGGGACGGGCTCGTGACCGAGACCGTGCAGCCCCTCGCGGAAGCGGTCGGCGAGCGCGAGGTCGTGGGCTTGCACGGTGTCCACCCCGAGTTGCTCGATGAGTTCGAGGGAGTGCCGGGCGCCCGCGTAGGAGAACAGGCTGGGGCTCTCGTCGAACCGCCGTGCGGAGTGGGCGAGTTCCTCGACCGGGCCGTAGCAGCTGTCCCAGGGGTGCTCGCCCGCGACCCAGCCCGCGAAGACGGGGGTGAGCCCGCCGAGGTCCTCCGGGACGACCAGGAAAGCCACGCCGCGCGGGCAGACGAGCCACTTGAAGGCGACGGACGAGACGTAGTCGTAGGCGTCCGCGTCGACCGGCAGCCACCCGGCGGCCTGGGACGCGTCGATGTAGGTGCGGGCGCCGTGCGTGCGCGCGGCCTCGCGGATCGCGGGAAGGTCGGCGATCCGGCCGTCCGCGGACTGCGCGGCACTGACCGCGACCAGAGCCGTGCCGGGGCGCACCGACTCGGCGACGGCCTCCAGCGGCACCGTGCGGACCTTGAGGTCCCCGCGCACATGGAAGGGGTTGACGACGGAGGTGAAGTCGGCCTCGGCGGTGAGGACTTCGGCGCCCGCGGGCAGGGAGGCCGCGATCAGGCCGGTGTAGACGGCGACCGAGGCGCCCGCCGCGACCCGGCTGTCCGGGACGCCGACCAGCCGGGCGAAGGCGGACCGTGCCGCCTCCACGTCCGCGAACATGTCCTGCGGCTGCCCGGCCGCCACGGATTCGACGGCTGCCCGCATGGCGTCCACCGCGCGCACCGGCAGGAGACCGGTGCTCGCGGTGTTGAGGTAGGTGTTCTTCGGGGCGAACTCGGCTCGGACGAGGCTCTCGAAACTCTCGACGGTCTCCATGGCACTACTCTGCGGGTCCGCGAACTCCCCGTCCATTGCGGAGTTTTACGTGGATTCCCTAAGCAGCGCTTATACGACGGTCCTGACCTGCACTTTTCACCGCCAGGTTCCGTGCGGGGTCACTGCTGCGGTACAGCGCAGCCGTCGGGACCGCAGGCCTCCGCGTCGGCGGATCCGTCCTGGACCATCTGCAGCGGCGGGCGCTCGCCCCATGCCTGGGTCAGCGCCTGTGCGAAGACCTCGGCGGGCTGGGCGCCGGAGACGCCGAACTTGCGGTCGAGGACGAAGAAGGGGACGCCGTTCGCGCCGAGCTCGGCGGCCTCGCGCTCGTCGGCGCGCACGGCGTCGGCGTGGGCGGCGGGGTCGGCGAGGACCTTGCGGGCCGCGTCGGCGTCGAGACCGGCGGCGACGGCCAGCTCCACGAGCCGCTCCTCGTCGTCGAACACGGTCCGCTCCTCGGCGAAGTTCGCCTTGTACAGCAGGCCGATCAGCTCGTCCTGCCTGCCGTGCTCCTTGGCGAAGTGGAGGAGGCGGTGCATGTCGAAGGTGTTGCCGTGGTCGCGGTCCCGGGTGCGGTAGGCGAGGCCCTCGGCGGCGGCCTGCGTACCGAGATTCTCCTCGCCGGCCTGCGCCTGCGCCTCGCTCATGCCGTACTTCTTGGTCAGCATCTTGATCACTGGCTGGATGTCGCCCTTGGCGCGTCCCGGGTCGAGCTCGAAGGAACGGTGCACCACCTCGACCTCGTCACGGTGCGGGAAGGCGTCGAGCGCCTTCTCGAAGCGGGCCTTGCCCACGTAGCACCAGGGGCAGGCGATGTCGCTCCAGATCTCGACGCGCATTCTCAGACTTCTTTCCAGGTCACAGGGGCGCGGAGACACCCTCCGCCGACTGCATGAACGTTCAAGCAGCCGGGTTCATTCCCCTGCGGGCGGACGGCATGGCGGCGGCTTCGGTTTCCAGACGGCTGAACTGGATGCGGTACGCGCTCGGGGTGAGGCCGGTGCGGCGGACCAGGTGGGCGCGCAGCGAGTCGGCGGTGCCCAGACCGCAGGATCTGGCCACCTGGTCCATGGGGAGGGTGGTCGTCTCCAGGAGTTCCTTGGCGCGCTCGATGCGCTGGTGGAGGAGCCACTGCAGGGGGCTGACCCCGCTCTCGGCGTGGAAGCGGCGGGTGAGGGTGCGCACGCTGACGCCCGCGTGCCGGGCGAGGTCGGTGAGGGTGAGCGGCTTGTCGAGGTTGCGCATCGCCCAGCCGCGGGTGTCCGCGCAGACGTTGCCCCGTTCCGCCGGGAGCGGGGTCTGCGTGAACTGGGTCTGGCCACCGGGCCGTACGGGTGCGACGAGGGCGAGGCGGGCCACCCGGTTGGCGACGGCGGCGCCGTAGTCGGTGCGGATGATGTGCAGGCAGAGGTCGATTCCGGCGGCGTACCCGGAAGAGGTCATGATGTCGCCGTCCTGCACGTAGAGGACGTCGCCCTTCAGGTCGAGCGCCGGGTACCGCTTGCGCAGCTCGTCCGCGAGCTCCCAGTACGTCGTGGCGCTGCGCCCGTCGAGCAGGCCCGCCTCGGCGAGCACGAAGGCACCGCTGCAGATCGAGGCGACGCGCTTGCCCGCGGCCGCGGCCTCGCGGACGACGGTCACGGTCCTGGGATCGGGCGCGTAACGCTTTCCGGTGCCGGCGACCAGAATGGTGTCCGCGTCGCCCACGGCGTCCAGACCGCGCGCCACGTACAGGTCGAGCCCGCCGGTGGTGGCGACGGGGCCCGGCTCCGGCGTACAGAAGGTCACCTCGTATCCCGGGGCCCCGTCCACCTCGGCCTTGGCGAAGAGCAGCTCGGGGATGGCCAGGTTGAACATCGACACCGGGGAGGGCGCGACGACGGCAACGCGACGCGGTGTCCTCTGCATGGCCAGAACCTCCGGACGTATGGCATTCGGGCCACTACTGTACGACGCCGATCATCCCCAGCATGAGGGCATGGCTACTGACCCGGCTCTCGAAAGCCCCACGGCGGGCACTCAACCCGACTCCAGAGATGGAGACTTGACGCCCGCCTCCGCTCCCGCCCCCTCCCCCGCCCTCACCCTCGTCGCGGCCCTGCTCGGCTTCGCGTTGATCACGCTCGACGCCTCGGTGGTGAACGTGGCGCTCCCGGCGATCGGCGAGGCGTTCGGCGGCGGGATGTCCGGGCTCCAGTGGGTCGTGGACGCCTACACGCTGGCGTTCGCGGCATTGATGCTGTCGACCGGGGCGTTCTCGGACCGGGCCGGGGCGAGCCGGGCCTACGGCATCGGGGTGGCGGTGTTCACCGTGGCGTCCGCGGCCTGTGGGCTGGCCCCGAATCTGCCGGTGCTGATCGCCTCGCGCGTGGCACAGGGGGCGGCCGCGGCCGTGGTGCTGCCGGCGTCGCTCGCCCTGGTGCGGCAGGCCTACGCGGACGCCGCGAAGCGGGCACGGGCCGTCGCGCTGTGGGCGGCCGGCGGATCGCTCGCGGTGGCGCTCGGGCCCGTCGCGGGCGGCGCGCTGACCACGGTCTGGGACTGGCGGGGCATCTTCTTCATCAACCTGCCGCTGGGCGCGGTGGCGCTCGCGCTGCTGCTGCGGGCGCCGCGCTCCGAACGGCGTCCCGCACCGCTGGACCTGCCGGGCCAGCTCACCGCCGTCGTCGCGCTGACGGCACTGACCTTCGCGGTCATCGAGGGCGGGGTGACAGGGGCCGTCGCGCTCGTCGTGGCGGGGGTGGCCGCGGCCGTCTTCCTGCGGATCGAGGCGCGGCAGCCGCATCCGGTCGTCCCGCTGGAGCTGTTCCGCAGCCGGAACGTCAGCGTGCTGGTCGCGGCGGGCGCGGCGTGCAGCGTGGCGTTCTACGGGGTGGTGTTCCTGTTCTCGCTCTTCTTCCAGCAGGTGCAGGGGAAGTCGGCGCTGTACGCGGGGCTGCTGTTCCTGCCGATGTCGGGGCTGATCGCGGTGACGAACATCGCGGCGGGGAAGCTGGCGGGGCGGTACGGGGCGCGGATGCCGATGCTGCTCGGGCAGCCGCTGGCCGCCGCGGGGCTGCTCGTTCTGCTGTACGTCGACTCGTCGACTCCGGCGGTCGTGGTGGCGCTGCTTCTGGTGCCGGTGGCGCTGGGGTGCGCTCTGACGGTTCCGCCGCTCACGGCCGCGATGATGGAGGCGGTGCCCTCGGGGCGGGCGGGGCTTGCGGCGGGTGTGCTCAACTCCGCCCGGCAGGTGGCCGGGGGGCTCGCCATCGCGGTGTTCGGCGCGCTGGTCGCAGGCGGCTTCGAGGCGGGGCTGCGGTGGAGTCTCGGCTTGAGTGCGGGGCTGCTCGCGGTGACGGCAGTGGGGACGGTGGGGTTGCGGGTGCGGCGGTAGCGGGACGGGTTGAGATCAGCTGCCGTCTCTCAGGTCCTTCGGCCACGTCGGGCGGAACTCCACGTTGTCGTACGTCACGACGCAGCCCTCGCCCATCGGGGACTGGGTCATGAAGCCGACCAGAGCCGCGGCGGACTCCTTCTCGTCGGCCAGGGTGAAGAGACGGACGAAGGTCCAGTGGCTGCCGCCGCGGGAGGCGTGGAAGGCGAAGGCGCGGCCGGTGCGGCTTATTCGGAGCCAGACGGAACTGCCGTCCACGCTGAAGGAGTTGGCGTCGTCGGAGTGGCCCCGGGTGACGACCGTGCAGACGGTGGGCACGTCCGGGGAGTACTCCAGGCAGAGCTTGGCCCAGGCCCGCTCGCCCGTATGCACGTACAGGACCCCCGCGTCGAAGGAGGCCGCGAAGCCGACCGTGACGCGGGCGATCAGCTGGAAGTCCCCCTCCGGCGCTCCCAGCAGTCGGGGGGCGTCGGAGGCGGGGTCGAGGGCCTCACCGGTGGGTGGCACGAAGCGGTCCTGCCGCGCGCCCGCCCAGCCGGTGAGTACTCCGCCCTCGTAGGACCAGTGCCCGTCGGGGCCGTAGGTCCGCAGCGGGAAAGGGAGTTCGGGAAGTTCCACGTCCATTGAGCGAGTGTCCCAGGTCGGAGCGGTTCTGGCGGAGTACTCGTGGATTTTCGTGAGGTTACGTGGAGTTTCCGTGAATCCCCTGTCCCTCCGGGGTCGCCCGGCTCAGCGCTCCAGCACGCCGTCGTAACGGCGCGGCAGGCCCAGCGGGTTGTCGTCGCGCAGCTCCGGCGGGAGGAGCGCCTCGGGTGCGCCCTGGTACGCCACCGGGCGCAGCCAGCGCTCGATCGCCGTACCGCCGACGGAGGTCGAGGTGGAGGTCGTCGCCGGGTACGGGCCGCCGTGGTGCTGGGCGGGGGCGACGGCGACACCGGTCGGCCAGCCGTTCACCAGGACGCGTCCGGCGAGGGGGGTCAGCTCGGCGAGGATCTCGGCGCCCCGGCCCTCGCCCGCGGCCTCCTCCGCGGAGAGGTGCACGGTCGCGGTGAGGTTGCCCGGGAGACGGGACAGGACCGCGCCCGCCTCCGCGTCGTCCTCGTAGCGCACGACGACCGTGAGCGGGCCGAAGCACTCCTCCAGGAGCAGGTCGTGCACGCCCTCGGCCGTCAGCTTGTGCGCCGGGACGGTCAGGAAGCCGGGGCTCACCGTGTGCTCGCCGCCCGCGCCCGGGGTCACCGGGGCCTCCACGTCGGGGAGCTCGGCGCGCTCGGCGACACCCGCGATGAAGTTGTCGCGCATGCGGTGGTCGAGGAGGACCCCGGCGTTGGTGTCGCTGACGGCGTCCGTGAGCGACTTGAGGAAGCGGTCGCCCGCCGCGCCGGCCGGCGCCAGGACCAGGCCCGGCTTCACACAGAACTGGCCGACGCCCAGCGTCATCGAGCCCGCGAGTCCGGCGCCGATCGCCTCGGCGCGCTCGGCGGCGGCCGCCTCGGTGATGACGACGGGGTTCAGGGAACCCAGCTCGCCGTGGAAGGGGATCGGGACCGGACGGGCGGCCGCCGCGTCGAAGAGGGCGCGGCCGCCGCGGATGGAGCCCGTGAACCCGGCGGCGGTGATCAGCGGGTGCTTGACCAGCTCGACGCCCGCCTCGAAGCCGTGCACGAGGCCGACGACCCCGGCGGGGATGTCGTACTGGGCGGCGGCCCGGCGCAGCGTGGCCGCGACCAGCTCGGAGAGCCCCGGGTGGTCCGGGTGGGCCTTGACGACGACCGGGCACCCGGCCGCCAGCGCGCTCGCGGTGTCGCCGCCGGCGACGGAGAAGGCGAAGGGGAAGTTCGAGGCCGAGTAGACGGCGACGACGCCCAGCGGCACCTTGTAGCGGCGCAGGTCGGGGATCGGCGGGGTCGCGGTGTCGTCGGGGTGGTTGATCACCACGCCGAGGAACTCACCCTCGTCCACGATGTCCGCAAATGACCGCAATTGATAGCACGTGCGAGCGAGTTCGCCGGTCAGTCGGACCGGGCCGAGCGCGGTCTCCGCGTCGGCGGCCTCGACGAGCAGTTCCTTGGCGCCCTCCAGGAACTCCGCCGCGGTGCGCAGGAAGGCCGAGCGCACGGCGCGGTCGGCGAGTGCGGGACGCGCGGCGTGCGCGGCGCGGACGGCCTCGTCCACCTCCTGGGCTGTGGCCTCCACCGCAACCTGCTCGCGCTGCTTCCCGGTTCGGGGGTCGACACTCCAGACTGGTGCTGCTGCCACCGCGGGTTCCTCCAGATGTGATGCCGCAGTTCTTTCACCGCAGTATTTACTGTCGCTCAGTTTCTATGTCACCGACCAGGGCTGTTCGATATACTGAACGCTGTCTCTGATGGTGAATATGATGCGGAGACTATTTCCCGTACAACGAGGGGGTCAAGCGCGATGTCGGCAGGCGAGACAGGCGGCGGGGCGCAGGTCAAGTCCGCGGTACGGACCGTGGAATTGCTGGAGTACTTCGCCGGTCGGCCCGGAATGCATTCCCTGGCGGCGGTCCAGGAGGCCGTCGGATATCCCAAGTCCAGTCTGTACATGCTGCTTCGGACGCTCGTGGAGCTCGGCTGGGTCGAGACGGACGCGACGGGCACGCGGTACGGCATCGGCGTACGGGCGCTGCTCGTCGGCACGTCCTACATCGACGGCGACGAGGTGGTGGCCGCGGCCCGGCCCACCCTGGACCGGCTGTCGGACGACACCACGGAGACGATCCACCTGGCGCGCCTCGACGGCACCAACGTGGTCTACCTCGCCACGCGCCAGTCGCAGCACTACCTGCGCCCGTTCACCCGGGTCGGCCGCCGGCTGCCCGCGCACTCCACCTCCCTGGGCAAGGCGCTGCTCGCCACCCACACCGACGAGCAGGTCCGCAAGCTGCTCCCGGAGACGCTGCCGGCCCTCACCGAGCACACGATCACCGACCGGGAGAAGCTCGTCGAGGAGCTGCACCAGGTGCGGGAGCAGGGCTTCGCGGTGGACCGCGAGGAGAACACGCTGGGCCTGCGCTGCTTCGGCGTGGCGATCCCCTACCGCACACCGGCCCGCGACGCGATCAGTTGCTCGGTGCCGGTGGCGCGGCTGACGCCGGCGCACGAGCAGATGGTCAAGGACGCGCTGTTCGACGCCCGCGACCGGCTCACCCTGGCGACCCGGAGGCTCTGATGGATGTCGTGCTGCGCGCGGTCCACGACAGCGACCTGCCGGTCTTCTACCGCCACACGAACGACCCGGAGTCGCTCCGTATGGCCGCCTTCACCGCCAGGGACCCCGCCGACCGGGGCGCCTTCGACGCCCACTGGGAGCGCATCCGCACCTCGTCCGACGTACTGGCGCGCACCGTCCTGGCGGACGGCGACGTGGTGGGCAGCGCGGCGGTGTACGGCGAGCCGGGCGAGCGCGAGGTCACCTACTGGATCGACCGGGCGTACTGGGGCCGCGGCATCGCGACGGCGGCGCTGCGCGCACTGCTGGTCGAGGTCCCCGAACGCCCGCTGTACGCCCGCGCGGCGGCGGACAATTCCGGGTCGCGGCGCGTGCTGGAGAAGTGCGGGTTCCGGCAGGCCGCCGAGGGTCGCGGGTACGCCGAGGCCCGCGGCGAGGAGACAGCCGAAGTCGTCCTCACGCTGGAGGGCTGAGCGCGGAGGGTGCGGCGGCGCCGGCCCGCCTTGGCGGTGCGAGTGGCGTCGGCCCCGCTCACCGGCGTCGACGACATCTCCGACCGCCCGACGACGCCGGTGAACCTCACCTACGCTGGCCCGATGACCGTCGACCCCACGCCCCTCCGCTCCACCACGTGAGCGGGTTCGCCCGGTTCCTCCTCGGACGGTGGGCGCGGCGGCGGTGGGTGCACCTGATCCTCGGGGGCGCGCTCGCGATGCCGTACGTCCTCGTCGGGGAGGTCGTCGTGGGGCCGCTGCTCGGCGCGCGGTACGGGTTCAACTCGCTGCCGCTGCAACTCCTTTCCTTCGCCGCCGGGTTGCCGCTCGCGGCGATCACCGCGCTGTTCCCGCTGACGCGGCCGATGTCGGCGGCGGCGGTACGGGCGCTGTACGGGATCGACGGGGACCGGCTCGCCGACGGGCCCGCACGGACCTGGCCCGCCCGGCGGCGCACCGCCGCCTGGTTCACGCTTCACCTCGGCTTCGGCGGGGTCATCAGCGGGATGTCACTGGCGGTACCGCCGTTCGCGGCCGTGCTGATCGCCCTTCCGGTCGTCTCATGGCTGCGTGACTCACCGCTGGACCTGCCCGAAGTCCTCGACCACACCTGGGCGTTGGCGCTCTCGCCGGTCGTCGGGGTCGCCTCGCTGATCGCGCTGGCGGCCTGCGCCGCCGTGTCCGGCCGGCTGCTGGCCCGCTGGGCGCCGCGGCTGCTCGGGCCCACACCGGAGGACCGGCTCGCGGCGGCCGAGCGGCGCGCCGCCGACCTGGCCGTACGCAACCGGCTCGCCCGCGAACTGCACGACTCCGTCGGCCACGCCCTCAGCGCGGTCACCCTGCAGGCGAGCGCCGCCCGCCGTGTCCTGGACACCGACCTGGACTTCGTCCGCGAGGCACTCGCCGCCATCGAGGACACCACGCGCCGAACCGTGGGCGAACTGGACGCCGTGCTGGGCGTGTTGAGAGAGAGTGACGACCGGGCGACGGCTCCCGCGCCCACCCTCGCCGACCTGGACGCCCTGCTGCGCCGCACCCGCGCGGGCGGCCTGCGCGTCACCGTCGCCGGCGAACCGGACTGTGCGCGGCTGCCTCCACTGCTCTCCCGCGAGGCCTACCGCATCATCCAGGAGGCGCTGAGCAACGCCCTCAAGCACGGCTGCGCCGAGGGCCCCGTCACCCTGAGCCTCGCCCGGGACGACGCGGAGCTGAGCATCACCGTCGACAACCCGGCGTCGTCCAGGCCGCTCTCCCGGCCGGGCGGCGGCCACGGCCTGCGCGGCATGACCGACCGGGCCCGCCTCCTCGGCGGCACGGTCGAGGCGGGAGCCACCGGCGGCGTCTGGCGCCTGCGCGCACGCCTTCCGCTGAGCGGAGAAACATGCCCATGAAAGAAGAACGCCCGTGAAAGAAGGATGCCCGTGACCGTCCGTATCGTCCTCGCCGACGACGAACGCATGGTGCGCACCGCACTGCGCGCGATCCTCGCGGCCGAGCCGGACCTGGAGGTCGTCGGCGAGGCGGCCACGGGCACCGAGGCCGTGTCCGTCGTCCGGGAGCTGACGCCGGACGTCGTCCTCATGGACGTCCGGATGCCCGGGATCGACGGCATCCGGGCCACCGAGCAGATCCTCGCCACCCTCCCCGACCCGCCGCGCGTCATCGTCGTGACGACCTTCGAGAACGACTCGTACGTGTACGAGGCGCTGCGCGCCGGAGCCTGCGGGTTCCTGCTGAAGCGAGCCGAGGCGGACGCGCTCGTGCAGGCGGTGCGGCTGGTCGCGCACAGCGACAGCCTGCTGTTCCCGGCGGCGGTGCGCGCCCTCGCCGCCGAGCACGCGCGCTCCCGGCCGGCCCCGCCGCCGTGGGTGGCGAAGCTCACCGGAAGGGAGAGCGAGGTGCTGCGGCACATGGCGACCGGGCTCACCAACGCCGAGATCGCCGGGCGGCTGGAGGTCGGACCCGCGACGGTGAAGACGCATGTGGCGGCGGTGCTCGCGAAGACGGGGACCCGGGACCGTACGCAGGCGGTGATCGCGGCGTACGAGGCGGGCTTCATGAACGGGACATGAGAAAACAGGGCGGAAGGGAACGATTCACTCCCCCTCGGTCGTCCTTCCAAGCGCGATGAACAAGACGATCAGGCGGACCGCCGTCTTCTCGCTGCTGCTCGTGCTCGCCCTTCTGGTCCGGGCGACATGGGTGCAGTTCTACGACGGCAAGGCACTCGCGGACGACAAGAAGAACCGGCGCAACGCGATCGAGCAGTACGCGAACCCGCTCGGGAACATCATCGTGGCCGGGGACGCGATCACCGGTTCCGCAGCCACGAAGAGCGGCGACCTCAAGTACAAGCGGACGTACACGAACGGCAGTCTCTACGCCGCCGTCACGGGCTACAGCTCGCAGGTGTACGGGGCGACGCAGTTGGAGGGCATCTACCAGGACCTGCTCGACGGGACGGACACCCAGCTGAAGAACCCGCTGGACGCGCTCACCAACAAGCGCGCCGACCCCGGTGACGTGATCACGACGATCGACCCGGACGTGCAGAAGGCGGCGTACAACGCGCTCGGCGGCAACAAGGGCGCGGCCGTCGCGATCGACCCCAAGACGGGCAAGATCCTCGCGGTCGTCTCCACTCCGTCGTACGACCCGAGCGAGATCAGCACCAGCAACGACACCCTCTGGCAGAAGCTGCGCAAGAACTCCGACAAGCCCCTGGTGAACCGGGCGCTGCGCCAGCCGCTGCCGCCCGGCTCGACGTTCAAGCTGGTCGTCGCGGCGGCCGCGCTGGAGGACGGGCTGTACTCGGACGTGGACGAGAAGACGACCAGCCCGATCCCGTACACGCCGCCGGGCACGACCCGGGTGCTGCCGAACGAGAGCAAGTCGGCGCCCTGCGAGAACGCCACGATCCGCGTCGCGCTGCAGTACTCGTGCAACAACGTCTTCGGGAAGATGGCGGTCGACCTGGGCCAGGACAAGGTCAGGGCGATGGCCGAGAAGTTCGGCTTCAACGACAAGACGCAGGACGTGCCGGTGCGGGCGTACCCGAGCGTGTACCCGACGGGCATGGACAAGGCGTTCACGGCGCTGACCGGCATCGGCCAGTACGACGTGACGGCAACCCCGCTTCAGATGGCCATGGTGTCAGCTGCCATAGCCAACGGCGGCGAGCTGGTCTCGCCGCACATGGTGTCGCAGACCAGTGACGCCGACGGCAATGTGGTGAAGGACTACGACGACAGCACGTCGACGAAGCGGATCGTCAACTCCAGGACCGCCGAGCAGCTCCAGTCCGCGATGCAGACGGTCGTCGAGGACGGTACGGGAACGAACGCGCGGATCTCCGGCGCGACCGTGGGCGGCAAGACCGGCACGGCCCAGCACGGCGAGAACAACAGCAAGACGCCGTACGCCTGGTTCACGTCGTACGCGAAGTCGGACTCGAACGACAAGGAGGTCGCCGTCGCGGTCATGGTCGAGCAGTCCGACGCGGCCCGCTCGGAGGTCAGCGGCAACGGGCTGGCGGCGCCGGTCGCGAAGGCCATGATGCAGGCGGCGCTCAAGGACTGAGGCCGCGTACGCGCAGGGGCCGCCCGCTGAAGGGCGGCCCCTGCGCGCCGCGCACTGCTTCGTGCCACTTCGTGCTACTTCGTGCCGAGGATCTGTTCGACCGGGTCGATCGCGAAGTACACCAGGAACAGCGCGGAGGCCGCCCACAGCAGCCAGTGGACGTCCTTCGCCCTGCCGAGGACCGTCTTGATCAGGACGTAGGCGAGGAAGCCGGCGCCGATGCCGTTGGTGATCGAGTACGTGAACGGCATCACGGCGATGGTGAGGAACGCCGGGATGGCGATCTCGTACTTGTCCCAGTCGATGTGCTTGACCTGGGTCATCATCAGGAAGCCGACCGCGACGAGGGCGGGGGCGGCGGCCTGCAGCGGGACGATGGTCAGCAGCGGGGTCAGGAACAGGGCCAGGGCGAACATGCCACCGGTGACCAGGTTCGCGAAGCCCGTGCGGGCGCCCTCGCCGACACCCGCCGCCGACTCGATGTAGGAGGTCGAGGAGGACGCCGAGGCCGCGCCGCCCGCGACCGCCGCGGCGCCGTCGATCAGCAGCACGCGCCCGAGGTTCGGGACCCTGCCCTCCTCGTCCAGCAAGCCCGCCTCGGCGCTGATGCCGACGACCGTGCCCATGGTGTCGAAGAAGTCCGACAGGATGAGCGTGAAGATCAGCAGGACGACGGTGATCGCACCGGTCTCGCCGAAGGCGCCGAACAGGCTGAAGTGACCGAGCAGTCCGAAGTCCGGTGAGGCCACCACGTCGTCGGGGACCTTCGGCGTGGTCAGGCCCCAACTCTTGATGTCGGCGAGGGAGTTGATGATGATCGCCACGACCGTCATGGTCACGATGCTGATCAGGATCGCGCCCTTGACCTTGCGGGCGAGCAGCCCGATGGTCAGCAGCACCCCGAGACAGAAGACGAGGATCGGCCAGCCGGCCAGGGTGCCCGTGCCGCCGAGCTGAACCGGCACGGTGGTGTTCGCGGCGTCCGGGATGCGGCTGACGAAGCCGGCGTCGACGAAGCCGATGAACGCGATGAACAGGCCGATGCCTACGCTGATCGCCTGCTTCAGTGGCTGCGGGATCGCGTGCATGACGGCCTCGCGCAGCCCCGTCACCACAAGGACGCAGATCAGCAGACCTTCCAGGACGATCAGGCCCATCGCGTCGTCCCAGCTCATCAGCGGGGCGATCTGGAAGGCGACGACCGCGTTGAGGCCGAGGCCCGCGGCGAGCGCGAGCGGGAGATTGCCGCCGAGGCCCATCACGATCGTCATGACGGCGGCCACCAGGGCGGTGGCGGTGGTGAGTTGGACCGCGTCGAGGTGGTGTCCGAACTTGTCCTTGGCGCTTCCCAGGATGATGGGATTCAGGACAAGGATGTAGGCCATCGTGAAGAACGTGGCGAAGCCGCCGCGTATCTCCCGGCCCAGGGTGGACCCCCGTTCGGAGATCCTGAAGTACCGGTCGACGCTGTTCGCCGCAGGTGGCGCGGCACTTGGCCGGTCGGTCTGCTTCTGGGTGTCGGACATGGCGATGCTCCTTGTGACCTGCGGTGCCGGGTGTGCGGATGCTGGCTGGATTGTTCCCGCGTTGAACCAGTTTCAGGTTTTCTCCGTGTTACGGAATCGGGTTCGGCCTGCCATACGTCGTTCGAAGGCCTGTACGGACACTGCTACGCTTCCGGATCTCGTCCCGGACGACCCCCGGACGATCACATGGCATCCACATGACACACACAGGTACCCGCACAAGTGCCGCAGTCGCAGCGAGGAGAGATCCCGTGGGCACAGTCGTCGACGACGCCGCCTCCGTGGAGTTCCATGACTTCTTCGAGCGCCATTACGCCGAACTCTCCCGCCTCGCCCATCTGCTGACGGGCGAGGCGGACGCGGCGGACGATCTGGCGGCGGATGCGCTGCTCGCGCTCTGGAACCGCTGGGACCGGGTGCGCGCGGCCGACCATCCTGCGGCGTACGCCCGCGGCGTGGTCGCCAACCTGGCCCGCACCCGCATCCGCAGCGCGGTCCGCGAGCGCCGCCGCATCACGTTGTTCTGGTCGCAGCGCGAGGACAGGACCGAGAACCCGGACATCCCCGGAGTGGTCGATGTCCAGGAGGCTCTGCGCCGGCTGCCGTTCCGCAAGCGGGCATGTGTCGTACTACGCCACGCTTTCGACCTCTCGGAGAAGGACACCGCTCTCGCGCTGGGTGTGTCTGTGGGTACGGTGAAGAGCCAGACGTCGAAGGGCATGGCTGAACTTCAGCGGCACCTCGGCAATGCCGAGGCCCCCCAGCGGGTTCACGCGGCAGTGGGGCGCACGGGCGGAGCCGGAGGTAGGGACCGATGAGGAAGGCGCAGGACGTGCACGACGAGCTGCGTGCCCGGCTGCACGAGGCGGCCGAGGCGCACGAGCCCGACCGCGCGCGCATCCTGGCCCGGGTCGAGCGCGGCATGGCCGGTGCGGAGCCGCGCACGGCCCGTGCGGCCAGGCGGGCGGCACGGCCGCCCGTGCTGGGCTGGGCGCGGGTCGTGGGCGCCACGGCCGCGGTGGCGGGTGTGGTCGCGGTGGGCGGCTACACGGTCGCCTCCGCGGTGCAGGAGGACCGCTCGCAGCAGCAGACGGTCGCGGTGTCGCCGACCCCGGACCCCTCGCCCGACGCGACGAGTCGCGCGCCGGTCCACCCCGACCCCACCCACGGCTCCGGTACGTCGAAGCCGACCGGGAAGCCGAGTTCGTCCCCCTCCCGCACCCCGGAGTCCCACAGCAGCGCGCCCTCCACGCAGGTGCCGCCCCCGGCCGGCACCGAGGACGGTCCGCTGTGGTCGGACGGTTCGGTCGACCCGCACAGCAACGAGTTCTGGGCGCAGAGCAATGTCACGCTGAAGACGTCGAAGCCGCTGACCGAGCTGACGGTCGAGCTGCGGATCGCGCAGACCGGGGGTGTCACCTCCACGGGCGCCTGGCGTTCGCTGCCCGAGGGCGACTTCACGCAGACGGTCGCCGAGAAGGACGGTTTCCTCGTCTACACGTGGGTGCTGAGGGACGGACGTACGGTCCCCTCCGGCGAGTTCGTGTTCGCCGGGCAGTACGACCACACGCGCGGCGGCCGCGACGCCAAGGACGACCGCTACACGTTGACCGCCCGGGCGGGCGGGCGGCAGCTCGGCGTCGGCGGCGACTTCGCGGCGCACAGCGACAACGACTCGGCAGCCGAGGGCGATTCGTAACGATCTCCGGCCGGGGAGAATCCCTGGCCGAAAAGAATCTCCCGACAACCGGCAACCCTTTCCTGACCCGTGGCGACCAAGAGACGCAAGCTTCGCCGTCCACGCAGGGAAGTCGGTTCATGACTGCAAGAGCTGAACAGCGCGTCCGCCACCGCCGCCGGGTCACCAGGCGGCGGGCGGTGATCGGCGGGTCCGCCGCCCTCGCCATCACGGGCGCGGCGATCGTCACCACGACGATGCTGTCCACGGCCGGTGCCGCCTCCGCCTGGCCGACGGCCAAGGGCAGCAAGGCCGTGTCCTCGACGATCGAGGTCTCGGGCACCTACGACGGCAAGCTCACGAAGTTCTACGGCAGCGGCGACCTCGGCACCGACAGCCAGGACGAGGACCAGGGACCGATCTTCGAGCTGGCCGACGGCGCGACGCTCAAGAACGTCATCATCGGCACCCCGGCCGCGGACGGTGTCCACTGCAAGGGCTCCTGCACGCTGCAGAACGTGTGGTGGCTGGATGTCGGCGAGGACGCCGCAAGCTTCAAGGGCAAGTCCTCCTCGGCCGTCTACAAGGTCTACGGCGGCGGCGCGAAGAACGCCGACGACAAGGTGCTCCAGTTCAACGGCGCGGGCAAACTGGTCGTGAGCAAGTTCCAGGTCGAGAACTCCGGCAAACTGGTGCGCAGTTGCGGCAACTGCAAGACGCAGTACAAGCGCACGGTCATCATCAACGACGTCGACGTCACCGCGCCCCTCAAGGCGATCGTCGGCATCAACTCCAACTACGGGGACACCGCGGCGCTGCGCAACATCCGCGTCCACGGCGACAGCGGCAAGAAGATCAAGACGTGCGTCCGCTTCCAGGGCAACAACTCCGGCAAGGAGCCCAAGGAGCTGGGCACCGGCCCCGACGGAACCTTCTGCAGGTTCACCACGTCCGACATCAGCTACGAGTGAGCAGTCCCTGAGCTGCCCGTCTGAGCCCCCCTCAGGCGGGCACGCGCCGGCCGCCGAGCCCCCCTCGGTCCGGCGCAGCCGATTCGAGCCCCCCTCGGACCGGCAGCAGAACGCCCCCACCGGTGACGACCGGTGGGGGCGTTCGCACTCCCTCTAGTTCATCGTCGAACCGATGGCCGTGGAGCCCGTCGTCAGGAACGTCGTCGAGGGCAGGGAGCCGCCGGCGGAGCGGGCGCCGTACGCGGTCGTCGCGGACGTCGACCTGAAGGACGGCGTGGAGACGCCGCTGTCCCAGTTGTTGGCCGCGGAGACCGTGGACGAACCCAGCTTGTCCGGGCCGCCCTTGTTGCTCACGGCGAGGTTCCGGGCGAGCCTGGCCTTGCCGGTGGCGAAGTAGAAACCGGCGTCGGTGTTGGCGTACGCGGTGTTGCGGTTGAGGACGATGGCTCCGGTGTTGGAGTTCTCCGTGAAGCCGTTGCCCGCGTTGTCCCAGGCCGCGTCGTTGTTGACGGCGTGGGCGACCGAGGCGCCTCCGCCGCCGAGCTTGAAGCCGTTGCCGTTGCCCTCGAAGGCCGAGTCGTTCCAGCGGTTCTTGCCGTTGCCGAACGCCCAGGAGTGCTCGACGGTGACGGGCGAGGAGAACTGCCACAGGTCGAGGCCGTCGTCGGCGTTGTTGTAGAGGCGGGCGCCGGTGATCCTGTTGCCGGTGCCCGAGCCGAACTTGATGGCGATGCCGTCGGCGTTCTGGCCGTGGTTGGCGGCGTCGTAGTTGCCGTAACTGTCCAGGTTCTGCACGAGGTTGTTCGTCGTGCCGTCGCCGCGCAGGGTGAAGCCGGAGTCGCCGTTGTCCGCCGTGACGAGGTTCTTGAAGACGCCGCCGACCGATGAGGTGACGACGAAGCCCTGGGCGGGCGCGTTCTGCCAGGTGATGTTCCGGACGGTCCAGTAGTCGCCGTAGATCCCGGCCAGCCAGGAGCCGTCGGCCAGCTTGGAGCCGTCGATCCTCACCTTCTCGCTGCCGTACGCCTGGAGTGTGATCCGCGCCGAACCGGTGCCGTTCGCCGTGGACTTGAGGGTGCTCGTCGGGTAGTACGTGCCGCCGCGCACCTGGATGGTCGTACCGGCGACGGCATTGCTGACGGCCGTCTGGAGCTCTGCGGTGGTGGAGACGGAGACCGTCGAGGCGGCCGCCTGCGCGCCGTCGTCCGAGAGGCCGAGGTAGACGCCGCCCGCCCCCGCGGCGACCGCCACGGCGGCGGCGATCGAGAGAGTGCGGGTCCTGCGGTGGCGTCCGATGCTCTGACGCACGGGGCGTTCCTTTCCTCGGGAATGGGAGGCGGCGAAGCGGGCCGGAGGGGCCGCCCCGACCCGCTTCTGCCCTCTTGTCGCCGCCGCCCCCGGAAGGGTTGCCGGGCGCCGCGAAAGCGTCCGAAAATTTCGCTCGCCGCTGTCCCGCCCGCATCGATTGACGCACTGTCCCCCGCTGGTGACACTCCGAGGGCAGCTCAACCAACAGAAACCATCAGACCCCCACAGGATGTGTCATGCGCCCCCGCATCGCCCGCACGGTCCTGCTCCCCCTGCTCGCCCTCCTCACCCTCCTCCTCACGCTGCTCAACGCCCCGCCCAGCACCGCGCATTCAGGAGCACCACCCGTGAACCAGCAGAAGTACGCCGGATACCTCTTCACCTACTTCACCGGCGAGGGCACCGCCGACGGCGAGCAGATCCGCTACGCCCTCAGCCGCGGCAACGACCCACTGCACTGGCGGGAGCTGAACGCGGGCAAGCCCGTCCTCACCTCCGAGCTGGGCGAGAAGGGCCTGCGCGACCCGTTCGTGATCCGCTCTCCCAAGGGCGACAAGTTCTATCTGATCGCCACCGACCTGAAGATGTACAAGAACTCCAGCGGCAGCTGGGACCAGGTCCAGCGGCACGGCAGCAGGTCGATCATGATCTGGGAGTCCACCGACCTGGTCCACTGGACCGACCAGCGGCTGGTGAAGGTCGCCCCCGACACGGCGGGCAACACCTGGGCGCCGGAGGCCTATTGGGACGACACGCTCGGCCGGTACGTCGTCTTCTGGGCGTCGAAGCTCTACGCCGACGACGACCCGGACCACACGGGATCGACGTACAACAAGATGCTGTACGCGACCACGGAGGACTTCCGCACCTTCAGCGAGCCGAAGGTCTGGGACGACCCCGGCTACTCGGTGATCGACTCAACGGTCATCAAGAACAAGGGCAGTTACTACCGCTTCACCAAGGACGAGCGGAACCCGTCGTCCGACTCCCCGTGCTCGAAGTTCATCACCGCGGAGAAGTCGGCCACGCTGACGTCCGAGAAGTACGACTTCGTCTCCGACTGCATCGGCAGCGGCTCGATCGACCGCGGTGAGGGCCCGACGGTCTTCAGGTCCAACACCGAGAACAAGTGGTACCTGTTCATCGACGAGTACGGCGGCCGCGGCTATGTGCCCTTCGAGACCACCGACCTCGACTCCGGCAAGTGGACGATGTCCACGAACTACCAGCTGCCGGCGAGCCCCCGGCACGGCACGGTGCTGCCGGTGACGCAGGCCCAGTACGACCGGCTGCTCGCGGCGTATCCGTCCACTCCGGCCTCGGTCGTGGACGCGACGGCCACGGGACAGAAGGGCTACGCGGTCGTCACCGAGGGCTCGTCCAAGGTGGTGCTGCCGATGAAGCCGGACGCCGCACTGCGGCACCTGGCGCCGAAGCTGGCCGTCGGCGCGGGCGCGACCCTCACCCCCGCCTCCGGCACCCCTCGCGACTTCCGCACCCCGCAGACGTACACCGTGACGGCCGCGGACGGGACCAGCCGCACCTGGACGGTCGAGGCGGTGCCCACCCGCAGCCCGGTCCTGCCAGGGCTCACCGCCGACCCCGACATCCAGTACCTGGACGGCCGTTACTGGATCTATCCGACGTCGGACGGCCACCCGGGATGGAGCGGTACGAGCTTCAAGGCGTACTCGTCGAAAGACCTGGTCCACTGGAAGGACCACGGCGTGATCCTCGACCTCGGGCCGGATGTGAGCTGGGCCGACGAGAACGCCTGGGCCCCGGCGATCGCCGAACGCGACGGCAAGTACTACTTCTACTTCTGCGCCGAGCAGCAGATCGGGGTGGCGGTCGCCGACTCGCCGGCCGGCCCGTTCAAGGACGCGCTGGGCAAGCCCCTGGTCGCCAAGGGCGGTTCGCTGAGCGGCCAGATGATCGACCCGGCGGTCTTCACGGACGACGACGGGCAGGCGTACCTCTACTGGGGCAACGGGCACGGCTACGTCGTCCCGCTCAACGACGACATGGTGTCCTACGACCCGGCGAGGGTGAAGGACATCACCCCGGCGAACTTCCGCGAGGGCTCCTTCGTGGTCAAGCGGCAGGGCACGTACTACTTCATGTGGTCCGAGGACGACACGCGCAGCGAGAACTACCACGTCGCCTACGCCACGGGACCCTCCCCGCTCGGTCCCTGGACCAAGCGGGGCACGATCCTGTCCAAGCGCCCTGAGTACGGCATCAAGGGCACCGGCCACCACTCGGTGGTGAACGTCCCCGGCAGCGACGACTGGTACATCGTCTACCACCGGTTCGCACTCAACGGCCCCGGCAGGGCGGGTGGGGACGGCACGCACCGGGAGACCACGATCGACCGTCTCCGCTTCGCGGCCGACGGCACGATCGAGCCGGTGGTGCCGACCCTGGAGTCGGTCCGCCCCGTGCGGACCGCAGCAAGCGACTAGCTCACGTAGTACGTGGGGTTCGGGAGCTTGTACGTCCTGTCGGCGTAGCCCCCTTCGAGGTCCGAGTACTGGTCGCCGAAGTTGGCGACGACCTCGTAGCCGAGGTCCTCGATGTGCTTGCGGGTGCCGGACTTGTACTGCACGGTCGTGCAGGTCCAGGCGCCCGGGGTGGCGCAGGCGCTCAGGTACGCCGGCGGGTTCGTCTTGTCCTTCAGGAACATGTGGTCGGCGTCGAGGTTGATGTCGGCGCCGACCTTCTTGAGGTTCGCGACCGCGGCGGAGCGCTGCGCCTCGCTCAGGCCCGAGTTGTAGAAGACCTCGACGCCCTTGGACTCGGCGTACGCGACGAGCTCGGGGGTGCCGAAGACGGCCGGGCGGTCCGCCTTGTTCACGTAGTCGGCCCACGTGGTGCCGTTGTACGTGTAGTTGGTCTTCTTCTCGTAGTCGAGGGAGAGCAGCAGCGTGTCGTCGATGTCGAAGACGACCGCGGCCTTCTCGCCCTTGTGACGGGCCTTGCCGGCCGCCTTCTTGATGTACTTCTTGGCGTCGGACTCGAGGCGCGCGAGGTCCTTGGCGTACTGGCTGTCCTTGGACGCCTGGTACACGCCGTTGCTGTCGAGCGTCGTGCCGTAGTAAGTGTCGATCTCCCCGACCAGAAGCCCGATGTTGTGGGGCTCCCTGGTGCTGTTCGCCGTCGACTGGTCGGCGGTGGCGGCGCCGGTGCCGTACAGGGCGGCACCGGCGACGGCACAGGTGGCGGCGATCGCCGCGAAACGCAGTGGCTTATGCATGACAGGTTTCTACGCGCGTCACCCCCCTGAACGCGAGGCTCGTTGCCTGATCGATACATATTCCACAGACAAAGAGGCCTCGCGTCCCCCGGCCGGCTCAGTTCATCGTCGCGCCGATGGTCGTGCTCCCCGTCGTCAGGAAGGTGGTCGCCGGCAGCGAGCCGTCCGATTTGCGGGCGTTGTAGCAGGTCGTCGCGTCCGTGGAGACGAACGAGGGGGTCGAGATGCCGGAGTCCCAGTTGTTGCCGGACGAGCTGACGGCGGAACCCTTGGAGACCGCCGCGCTGCCGTTCTTCACGGCGAGGTTCTTGCCGAGCTTCGCGGAGCTGGTGGCGAAGTAGTAGCCGTACTTGCCGTTGGCGTAGGCGGTGGTGCGGTTGATGACGATCGCTCCGGTGTTGGAGTTCTCCGTGAAGCCGTTGCCGGCGTCGTCCCAGGCGGCGGAGTTGTTGATGACGTGCGCGACGACCTCGCCGTCGCCGCCGAGCTTGTAGCCGTTGCCGTCGCCCGCGAAGGCCGAGTCGGACCAGCGGTTCTTCCCGTTGCCGAAGGACCAGGTGTGCTCGACGGTGACGGGCGAGGAGAAGGACCAGAAGTCGATCCCGTCGTCCGAGTTGTTGTAGAGGCGGGCCCCGGTGATCAGGTTCCCGGTGCCGGAGCCGAACTTCACGGCGACGCCGTCCGCGTTCTCGCCGTGGTTGGCCGCGTCGTAGTTGCCGTAACTGTCGATGTTCCTGACGGTGTTGTTGACCGTGCCGTCGCCGGTCAGCGTGAACCCGGAGTCGCCGCCGTTGACGGTCTTGATGTTGCTCCACACCGTGCCGGTGCAGGACTGGCAGACGACGGCGCTGTCCGGCGAGTTCTGGAAGGTGATGTTCGAGACGTTCCAGTAGTCGGCGGTCAACTTGAAGATCCAGTCGCCGTCGGGCAGCGAGGAGCCGTCGATCTTCACGGTCTCCGAGCCGTACGGCTGAAGGGAGATCCGGCTCGCGGAGGTGCCGTTGGCCGTCGACTGGAGCGTGGCCGTCGGGTAGTACGTGCCTCCGCGGACCTGGATGACGGTGCCAGCGGTGGCGTTCTTGATGGCGTTCGTCAGGTCGGCCGAGTTGCTGACGACCACGGTGGCGGCCTGGGCCTGGGTGGGGAGCACGGCGAGCCCGGCGCCGAGCGCCAGGGCTGCGCAGAGGGTGAGAGCGGTACGACGAGACATAGGAGTGCGGTCCTTTCGTCGTTCTGTGGGGAGGGGTTTCCTGTGGTTCTTCAGGGACGCCAGTCGCCGAGGTAGGCGGCGGGGGTGTGCAACGCGGCCTCGGCGTCGGCGAGTTGGGGGCGGTTGTCGGGGACGGTGATCTCCGCGCCCGGCCCGGTGTTGCGGTACTCGCGAAAGCGCATGGACTGCCAGGGGTAGGCCTCGCGCATGTTGGTGTAGGGGGCCACGGCGTCGATGCCGGGGCCGATCCGGGTGTCCCGGACCACGAGGGAGGGCCAGGCGGTCGTCTCGTACGACGGCACCCAGGGACGGGCGATCTTGTACGCCCCGTCTTCCGCGCCGGATGTGATCCGGGAGCGGACGGCGAGGATGCCGTACGGGTTGGCGCGGGCCGTCGAGGGTGCGAAGACCATGCCCTTGGGGGTGAAGGCCACGTCCCGTTGCAGTGTGTGGAAGTGGCACTCCTCGAAGACGGCGGTCGCCCGGCCGAAGACGAAGTCGACGTCTCCCTCGATGTGGCAGCGGTGGAAGTACTGCCGGTCGAAGGTGTCCAGCGCGGTCGTCTCGACGAAGAGGGTGTCCTGGTGGGCCAGCAGCCGGACGTTCTCGAAGTGCGTGCGGTCGCCGTAGGTGTAGGCGGCCACCGCCTGCGTGCCGGTGATGTCGGGGTGGTCGGCGCGCAGCCAGTCGTTGGCGAGCGTCAGGTCGCGGACGGTCAGACCGGGCGCCGCCGAGGTGAAGGTGGCGGAGCCCGCGGTGCCGTAGGTCGTGCCGTCGGCCTTCTTCGTGCCGTTCGCGTGGTCGAAGACGATGACGACGTCGCGCGGGTCGCACGTGGCACCGCGGACGGTCAACTCCGCTTTGTTGACAGGGATGTTCACCACTTCCCGGTACGTTCCCGGGTGCACGACGATCGTCCAGCCGCTGCCGTCCACCGCGTCCACGGCGGCCTGCACGGATTCGCCGGGGCGGACGTGGAGCGTATGGCCGCGCATGCCCGCGAAGGCAGGGGTCGTACCGACGGCGACGAGCCCTCCCACTATCCCGGTCAGCAGAGTGCGCCGGTTCATGTCAGCACCTCTCCCACGGGGTCCAGTCGCCGAGGTAGGCCTCGCGGGTCGCCGACTCGGCCTCCTCGTCGGTGAGTTGGGGCCGGTTGGCCTGGACCGTGACTACCGCGCCGGGCCCGGTGTTGCGGTACTCGGCGAACCGCTGGCTCTGCCACGGGTAGGTGTCCGACATGTTCGTGTAGGGCGCGATCGCGTCGATGCCGGGGCCGAGGACGCTGTCGCGCACCGTGAGCATCGGGCGGGCGGTGGTGTCCGAGCCTGGCACCCAGGGGCGGGCGAGCTTGTAGTACGCCTCCGGTGCCTCGCTGCTGATCCGGCTGCGGGTCACCAGGTAGCCGCGCGGGTTGGCGACCGCCGTGGACGGGGCGAACACGAAGCCGTACGGCGCCCCGGCCAGGTCGGTGCGGTTCAGCGTACGGAAGTGGCATTGCTCGTAGACGGCGGTGGCCCGGCCGAAGACGAAGTCGACGTCTCCCTCGACGTAGCAGTGCGCGAAGTACTGGCGCGCGAACGTGCCGAGCGCCATCGAGTCGGCGTAGAGCGTGTCCTGGTGTCCGAGGAAACGGCAGTGCAGGAATGCCGAGCGGTCGCCCTGCACCTTGATGGCCACGGCCTGGGTGCCGGTGATCTCGGGGTGGTCGGCGCGCAGCCAGTCGTTGGCGAAGGTGATCCAGCGGGCGGTGAACCCGTCGGCCTGCACGGTCGTCGTGGCGGAGCCGGTGGTGCCGTAGGTGCCGCCGCCGGGCTTGGGTGTCCCGTTGGCGTGGTCGTACACGACGACGACATCGCGCGGGTCCTCGGACGCGCCGATCCAGGTCAGCTCGGTCGCGGCGGCGGCGACCGCGACGGTCTCGCGGTAGACGCCGGGAGCGATGACGAGCGTGCACCCGCTGCCGGTGGCCGCCGTCACGGCGGCCTGAACGGTGGTGAAGTCACCGGCGCCACCCGCGTCCACGTACAGCGTGTGCTCGGTGAGGCGTGCGGCCGGCGAGCCGTAGCGCCCGAAGCGGGAGCGCGGGCGTGTCGCGGCGCGGGCGGGCGCGGGGGCCGCGAGGCCGAGCGCCACCGCGGCGCCGGCACTCGCGACCAGGAAGCTTCTGCGGTCCATGGCTGCCCGCATGGTCAGCAGACCTTTCCGGCACCCGCGCGGTGGTCGACGATGCCGGGGACGGCCCGCGGCGCGTCGACCTTCGTGCGCAGGGTCGGCGTCCAGCCGGCGCCCGACTGCAGGGTCTCGGCCGGGATCTCCGCGTTGTGCACGGCGATGAGGTCGGTCGGCGAGCCGTTGACGTAGTTGTCGGCGGCGGTGACCGGCGCCTCCTTCCACTTCTTCAGGATCGAACCGGCCTTGACCCCGCCGGGAAGTGTGAACGCGTTGTGCTCCGCGACGAGTTGGGACTCCATGCCGATGCCGTAGCTGTAGGCGAACCCGGCCTCGGCGACGAAGTGGTTGTTGTACGAGTCGACCTGACCGAAGCGGACGCGCGGTGCGCGCTCCACCAGGTTCGAGAACAGGTTGTGGTGGAAGGTGACCTTGAGATGGCCGCGGTCGACGGCGGCGGTGGACGCGCTGTCGCTGTTGCCGATCAGGATCGTCTTGTCGTGGTCGGTGAACACGTTCCAGGACGCGGTGACGTAGTCGGCGCCCTTGACGATGTCGAGCTCGCCGTCGTGCTGCTCGTAGATCCGGCCGTAGTAGCTGGGCAGCGAGCTGTCGGGGTGGTCGCCGTCGGTGAACGTGTTGTGGTCCAGCCAGACATGGGTGGAGCCGTAGACGACCGCGCTGTCGTACTCGGAGTTCCAGTTGCCGTCCGCCGTGTCGGTGGGGTCCCACTGCGGGAAGCAGTCGAGGGGGCTCTCGAAGGCGAGGTTGCGCACGATGATGTTGTCGACGGCCTTGATCTGCAGGCTGGCGCCCTTGAACCCGGCGTTCTTCCCGATGCCGATGATGGTGGTGTTGGCGGGGACGTTCGCCTTGATGGCCGTGTCCTGGTTGGCGGCGGAGGCGGCGCGCGCGTCCTCCTGCGGCCCGCTGACCACCTTGTCGTGGCCCCACACGGCCGGGTCGTAGTCCGCGAGGTACTGGGCGAAGTCGTAGCCCTCGGCCGCGAAGGACGCGCAGCCGTCGGCGTTGGCGTCGATCGTGCCCTTGACCTTGATGATCTTCGGTGCGGTGCCGCCGGCCTTGAGTGCGGCCTTGAACTCCGCCCAGGTGGTGACGGTGTACACATGCGCGGCGTCGGCACTCGCGCCGCCGGTGGTGCCGGTGCCGTAGGAGCCCCAGCCGTCGTTCGCGGCCAGGGTCTGACGGGCGACGTCCTTGGCTTGGGCGACCTGGGCCTGGGCGGCCTGCGCGGTCGTACCGGTGACGGACAGCACCAGTGCGGTGCAGCCGATCAGCGCGGCAGCCTTTGTAATGACATGCCCATGCCATTCCTGTGCGTTCACTGTGCGGCTCCTCTTTCGACTTCCGGGGTGCGGCTTCGGGGTGCGACTTCGGGGGTGCGACTTCAGGGGTACCGACGTGGGTGGAGCTCCGAGGTGGGACCTACGCGGCGGTGCCCTCGGGCCAGGTGATCCACGACGTGGGGATCGCGTCGTCGAGGCGGCGTACGTCCCGGGGCGCGAGCACCCGGCGGTGCAGCAGCCCGGCCGCGACGAGACGGGCCACGGCGATCGCGCCGGGCGGGTTGAAGTGCGTGTTGTCCTGCTCGGTCGCGGTCCAGTTGAAGTACGTCTTGGTCTCCTCGACACCGAGCTTCTGCCACAGGGCGAGCGACAGCGCCTGGATGTCGAGCAGCGCCACGCCCTCCTCGGCCGCGAGAACGCGCATCGCTGCCGGGTAGTCGCCGTGGGTCGGCACGGCGTTGCCGTCCGCGTCGAACTTTCTGCGCTCGACGGGGGTGGCGAGCACCGGGCGCGCACCGCGGGCGCGCGCCCCGTCGATGTACTGACGCAGATAGTCCTGGTACGTCGTCCACGGCTCGGTGTAGCGCGTGGGGTCGGCGCTCTTCTCGTCGTTGTGCGCGAACTGGATCAGCAGGAGGTCGCCGGGCCGGATGGCTTGGAGGATGACGTCGAGTCGGCCCTCGTCGATGAAACTCTTCGAACTCCGCCCGTTCACGGCGTGGTTGGCGACCACCACGTCCTTGTTCAGGAAGAAGGGCAGCGCCATGCCCCAGCCGGTCTCGGGCGCGGCATCGGAGTACTTCTGGGCGGCGGTGGAGTCACCGGCGATGTAGAGGGTGCGGTGCCGCGCCGCGCCGGGAGCCGCGAAGGCGGGCGCCGTCGCGGCGACGGCGAGGGGGACGGCGGCGAGGGCCGCCGAGGTGATTTGTCTGCGGGTAAGGGACACAGGGGTGCACCTTTCAACAGAGGTGAGGGAATCAAGGGGCGCGGGGCTGTGCAGACATGCGGCTCCGCCGCGCGGGCGCGACCAGCCACGACCGGCCCGCGGACGGAATGCAGCGTCATGACCACGGGCCGATCCGCACAGCACAACCAGCAGAGCTATCCGTTCTTCTTCCAGTCCGCCTGCGCAGCATTGAGCTGCTCCGCCAGCGTGTTCAGGAAGTCCTTCGCCGACATCTTGCCGAGCAGCACCTTCTGGAAGTTCGGCTCGTTGTCGGACTTGGAGATGTTGTTCCAGTCGGGCAGGTAGTACGGCAGCTGCACGATCTTGGTCTTGCCGCCGT
Source organism: Streptomyces sp. NPDC005485 (assembly GCF_040606085.1). Lineage (NCBI taxonomy): Bacteria > Bacillati > Actinomycetota > Actinomycetes > Kitasatosporales > Streptomycetaceae > Streptomyces > Streptomyces sp. NPDC005485. The sequence continues at coordinate 38,429 of NZ_JBEXDZ010000018.1, forward strand.
TCAGCGCCTCGGCGGCGAGCTTCGTGGGCTCGGCCTGCTGGATCCAGGAGTCCTTCGCGGCCTCGATGTTGGACGGAATGGCGCCGGCCGACTCGTTCCACTTGCTGTTGGACTCGTGCGAGGCGGCGAACTCGATGAACTTCCAGGCGGCCGCCTTGTGCTTGCTGGCCTTGAACAGTCCGAGACCGTCGACGGGGTTGGAGACCTGCACCCGGGTGCCGTCGTCCAGGGTCGGGTTGGGTATGCCCCGGAACTTGCCGGTGCCGAGCGCCTTCACGTGGTCCTGGTAGGAGCCCAGGTTGTGGCTCAGCATGCCGATGGTGCCGCTGTCCCACTGGGCGACCATCTTGGTGAAGTCGTTGTTGACGTCGGCGGACGGGGTGTCCTTCTTGTAGAGCTTGACGTACTTCTCCAACGCGGCGACGTTCTTCGGGTCGTTGACCGTGGTCTTGTCGCCGTTCCAGAACTCGGTGATGCCGCTCTGGCCGTAACTGGCGTCCAGGGCCTGCGCGATGGAGCCCTCGCCGCCGCGGATGGTGTAGCCGAACTTGTTGTCGCCCTTGTCGGTGAGCTTGTCGGCGGCCTTGTAGAAGTTCGTCCAGCTGGACGGCTCGGCGAGGCCCGCGGACTTGAACAGGTCGGTGCGGTACCACAGCGTGCCGTTGTTGGCGGAGGTCGGCACCGAGTAGAGCTTGTCGCCGCCACCCGCGTTGCGGACGCTGTCGAGCATGCCCTGGTTGAGCTTGCCGTTCAGGGTGCTCTTCTCGATCCGGCTGTCCAGCGGCTCAAGGGCCTTCTGGGCCGCGACCTCCGCGAGCATGGCGGCGCCGACACCGCCGACGTCGGGCAGACCGCCGCCGCTGATGGAGGTGTCGTACTTGGACTGGATGCTGGTGGCGGGCACTCCGACGTAGTTGACCTTGATGTCGGGGTACTTCTTCCCGAAGTCCTTGATGATCTCCTTCCAGACGTCGGTACGCACACCGCCGTTGTTGTCCCAGAAGGTGATCTCGCCCTTGCCGGAGCCCTCGTTGCCCTTGTCGCCGGCGGTGCCGCTGCCGTCGTCGCCGCAGGCGGTGGCGGTCAGGGCGAGGACGGACCCCAGGGCGACGGCCGCGGCGGCGCGCCTGCTTCTACGAACGTTGATCTTCATTGACCGGCTCTCTTCTTCTGGATCCAACGGAGCTGTGCGGTTGTGGGGTCGGCTGTGCGGTTGTGGGGTCAGTGGCGGGCGTACGGCGCCCAGCCGTCCGTGCCCGACAGGTACGTGGCGACGGTGTACGTCGTCGCGTCGGCGTCCGGCAGCTGCGGCCGGTCGGCCGTGACGGTCGCTCCGGGGCCGTGGCTGCGGTACTCGGCGAAGCGGGCGTCCTTCCACGAGAAGCCGCTCATGTCGGCCCACGGTGCGGACTTGACCGCCGCGGGCAGCTCGGTGTCGCGGAACAGGACCTGGGCCACGGCGTCGGGTTCGCCGCCGGGGTGCCAGGGCCGGCCGAGGTGGAAGGACCCGGCGGGCGCGTCGCTCACGACCCTCGACCGGGTGATCAGGAACCCGTACGGGTTGTCCTTCCACGTCGAAGCGGCCGTGAGGTAGCCGTTGTTGGTGGTGGAGCCGCGGCTGAGGGCCTTGATGACGGAGTGCTCGATGACGGTGGTCGCGCGCCCGTAGATGAAGTCGACGTCGCCCTCGATGTACGAGTCACGGAGGTAGACCCGACTGATGACGTCCAGCTTGGGGCTGTCGGTCATCAGGGTGTCCTGGTTGCCCAGGAAGGCCGTGTTCTCGAAGACGATCCGGTCACCGGTGGTCTTCATGGCGAGGGCCTGCTCTCCCTTCAGCTCGACCGCGGCCTCGTCGAAGTCGTTGCTGAAGGTGAGGTTGCGGGCCGTGACGTCGTTCGCGGCGATCCGCACGGTGGCGCTGCCGGTCGAACCGCCGTACTCGGCAGGGGTGTTGTACACGACGACGGTGTCGGATCGGTCCCGGCCGGTGCCCTGGAGCACGATCCGCGGCTTGATCGCGGGGATGTAGACCTTCGCGCGGTAGGTGCCGGGCGCGATCGCGACGGTCACCGTGCCGGCGTTGCCGTCGGGCACGGCGTCCACGGCGGCCTGGACGCTCGGGTAGTCCGCGGGGACGTTCAGCACGGTGTTCGTGCCGAGGTTCTTCTGCGGCCCGGAGAACCGCGTCACCAGTGCGGGTACGGCGGCCGCCGGGTCGAGACGGTAGGCGTAGAAGTCGTGCGGGTCGAAGGCCTTGCCCCACGCGTCCTGACGCCCGGTGGTGTTCTTCAGGATGGAGCCGCGCTGCACCAACTCGGCGGTGGCGTCGGCCTGATAGGGGTGCTGGACACCGTCGTAGTAGCTGTTCTCGATGACCATCTTGGTGTGGCCGCGCGACCAGCTGCCGTACGTCCACACCGGGTCGCCGTCGGCCACCTGGCTGGTGAAGTAGTTGTTGTAGAGGTGTGCGTAGGCGCAGTTGTCGGCGGACGGGTTGCGCTGCTTGGTGCCGCTGAACAGGTTGTGGTCGATGGTGATCTGCGTGGTGACGTTGGGCGTCCAGCCGATCCCGAACGCCTTGTTGTGGTGGGTGAACCGGTTGGCGGAGACGGTGATGTACTGGCTGTCCTTGCGGATGTCGAGCAGCCCGTCGCCCATGTGTGTGAAGCGGTTGTGGTCGATCCACACGTGGTCGACGGTGTCCATCTGGATGGCGTCGAAGTCGGTGGTCTTGCCGTCCCAGTCACCCTCGACATAGCTGTCGCGGATCGTCAGGTTGCGGATGATCACGTTGTGCGTGCCGGGGTTGAGGTGCAGCTCGCCGTGGACGATCTCGCCGGTGTCGCCGATGCCGATGAGGGTCTTGTCCGAGTTCACGACGATGTCCGAACCGAAGGGTTCGACGTCGATCGCGCCCGAGACCCGGATGACGTACGGCTCCTCGGCGGCCGCGTACCGGGCGAGCGAGGCCTGGTCGGTGACGGTGACGACCTTGCCGCCCGCTCCGCCGGTGGTGCCGCCCTCCAGGGAGGCGAAGCCGTGCGGGCGGTCGGAGAGACGGGCTGCCGTCGCGGCCGGCCCGGCAGCGGCAGCCCCCGTCGGTTCGCCGGCCGCCGGGCCCACGGCCTTCGCCTCCCCGATCGCTCCGAGACTCAGTGCGGCGGCCAGGGCGATCACGGCGGCCACGACCCTGCCGCGACCCGGTCTCGGCAAGCGCTTGCTATGAAGGTGCTGCGTCATTGCGGCTCCCAACAGGCACAACAGGTGTACGGATGGCAGGAAATGACCCTCAGCGGGTCTCGGTGATACGGAACTGTGTGAACGTGGCCGCACCCGCGTGTCCCCCGCCGAGGGGTGCGAGCGCGAAGAGCCCGAGCAGGGCGCCGACCCAGCGCCAGGGGGTGGCGGCGAAGACCTGACCGGAGCGGCCCCGGCCGTCACCGACGTCGTAGGAGAAGCGACAGCGTGCCCCCGCGCCGATCTCGATCCACAGCCGGGCCCGTCCCTCGGGCGCGAGCCGGGCAGGCGCGGCGTCCCGCTCCCGGTCGGCGACGGATTCCGCGAACCGGTGCACGAGCTGCACCGACCCGTCGCTCCCCCGCTGCAGCCCGATCCAGCTGAACGCGTCCCCGAGTACGGCGAGTCCGGCCCGTGCGCCGGGCTCCTCGCTGTCGAGCCGCAGCTCCACCTCGACGGTGCAGGGGGTGCCGGGCAGGCGCTGGGTGAGGACGTTCGGCAGGGTGCGCAGGTCGTGCGCGTCCGCCGTTCGCACACAGGTCAGCCGCAGCCCGTCCGCGGAGTGGTGGGTGGCCCAGCCGTCCTGCGCGTTGGCCGTCCACTGCCACTGCCGCCCGTACCGGCCGCCGGGAAAGCTGTCGTCGACCGCGAGCGCGGAGAGCGGCTGCCGCGGCAGGTCCGGCTTCCTGTGCACGGCGACGGGGGCGCCCTCGTCGCCGAGCACCGGCCAGCCGTCCGTGCCCCAGCGCATCGGCTGGAGGTGGACGACCCTGCCGTACGCGCCCCTGGCCTGGAAGTGCAGGAACCAGTCCTCGCCCGCCTGGGTGCGCACCCAGCCGCCCTGGTGGGGGCCGTTGACGTCGGTGTCGCCCTGCTCCAGCACGACCCGCTCCTCGTACGGGCCGAAGAAGCCGCGCGAGCGGAAGGCGCCCTGCCAGCCGGTCTCCACTCCTCCGGCGGGGGCGAGGATCCAGAACCAGCCGTCGTGGCGGTAGATCTTGGGGCCTTCGAGCGTGAACCAGCCCGGTATCAGGTCGCCGTCGACGATCACCTTGCCCTCGTCGAGCAGTGCGGTGCCGTCGGGCCGCATGCGATGCCCGGTGAGCCGGTTCTTCACCCCGGCGCGGGACTTGGCCCAGGCGTGCACGAGATACGCCTCGCCGCTCTCCTCGTCCCACAGCGGACAGGCGTCGATGAGCCCCTTGCCCGCCTTCACCAGGTGCGGCCGGGTCCAAGGGCCGCGTATCTCGGGGGCGTTGACCTGGAAGACGCCCTGGTCGGGGTCGCCCCAGAAGATCCAGAACCGGTCGTCGTGGTGGCGCAGGGACGGAGCCCAGACGCCGCAGTCGTGCCGTGGCTTCCTGAACTCGGCGGCGGGCTCCAGCCGTGCCAGCGCATGCCCGACCAGCGTCCAGTTCACCAGGTCGCGGGAGTGCAGAAGCGGCAGACCCGGCGCCCGGCCGAAGCTGGAGGCGGTCAGATAGAAGTCGTCGCCGACGCGCAGGACGTCGGGGTCGGACCAGTCGGCGTCGAGGACGGGGTTGCGGTAGGTCCCGTCCCCCAGGTCGGACGAGGTGATCACGGGCTCACCGCCTTGCGGACGAGGGCCGCCGCCCCGTCCCGGTCGAGGATGCCGTCGGCGACGACGGTGACGATCCGGCGCACGACGGTCTCCCCGGCGGCGATCGACAGCCGTTCGCCGTGGGCGAGGGACGAGCCGACGCCCGGGTACTCGGCGGTGCGCACGAACCACGGGTCGCAGCGGGTGGGCTCGGTGGCACCGGCGAAGACGAGCGTCCAGCCGGCGCCCACGAGGGCGAGCCAATCGGCGCGGGTGCCGTGCACCGCCTCCTCGCCCTCGGCGGCGGCGGTGAACACGCGCGGTGCGTCCGCCTCCTTGCGGGCCCGCCAGAAGAAGCCGCCGTACGCCGCGCCGGGGCGCCCGTTCGTCGCGGGGCTGCCGACCGACAGGTCCGCGTCCGTGATGTTGGTGAGCGAGAAGGTGAAGTCCAACGCCCAGGCGGACTCGGTGAGTTCACTCGCGGCGACGGTGCGCCGTTCGCGCAGCAGCTCGCCGCCCCCGGCCACCCAGCGCAGCTCCTCCACGAAGCCGTCGGGGTCGCGCAGCTGGAAGCAGGTGTGCCGCTGCGCGCCGTGGTTGTCGAGCTCGGTCGGCCCCTGGCCGCGCACATAGGTGCGACCGCCCCAGAAGTTGTGCCCCTCGACGTCGGGTACTGCCACACCGACGCCGAGGTGGTGTATGTGGTCGGCGGGGCTGAGCTCGGTGACCGCCGTACCGGCCAGGGTGGTGACGGGGTGCAGATAGGGGCGCGGGGAGAGCCTGGGCGGCAGCTCGGGGCGGGTGATGTAGCGGCCGACCGGGCGGCCCGCGACGCGCAGGACGAGCGACTCGTTGTTCGTGTTCATCGGGTGCTCACCTCGTCGGGGAGAGCCTTCGCTGCGGAGTGCGGTGCGGCGTGCGGGAGCGCCCAGGGGGCGCCCAGCTCGGAGTAGAGGGCGAGGGTGTCGGCGGCGGCCGCGACGAGGGCGTCGATGCCGGGCACGACACGGCGGTTCTCCTCGGGCACGAGACGCCAGGCGTCGGCCGGCAGCGCCACCGGGTCGGGGGCCTGCCGGATCGCTTCGACGACCTTCATGAAGGCGCCCGTCGCGTCGGGTTCGACCAGCAGTTCGGTGCCGTCCGTCAGATGCGCGACGAGGTTCTCCAGCAGGTCCGTCCTGCCGTACTCGATCTCCTCGGGGCCGCGCCCGGAGCGCTGGACGAGCACCCGGTCCTGCTTGTACCAGAAGGTGATCCGCCCGCTGCTGCCGTGCACCACGACGTACGGCTCGCCCGGCTGCTGGGCGCAGAGCGTCGCGGCGACGGTGATACGCCCGCCGTCCTTCGTCGTCACACGGACGCAGGAGGTGTCGTCGGACTCGATGTCGTTGGCCCGCAGCAGCTCGGTCTCGATGTCGGCGATGTCCTCGGCGCGGGTGGAGCCGTGCAGCGCGAGGGCGGTGGCGACGGCGTGCGCGAGGGGGTTGGTCAGCACCCCGTCGATCACGTCGGCCCCGTTCAGGCGGCGCCGGCCGGCCCAGGGCGCCCGCCGGTAGTACGCCTCGTCGCGCGCCCAGGCCCCGGCGCCGCCGATCCCGGTCACCGTGCCGAGCGCGCCCTCCGCGATCAGCTGCCGGATCGCGGGCACGGCGTGCGAGCCGAGCGACTGGAAGCCGATCTGGCAGACGACTCCGGCGGCGGCGACCCCGTCGGCCATCCGCCGGAACTCGGCGTACGACGGCGCGGGCGGCTTCTCCAGGAGCAGGTGTACGCCCTTGCCGGCCGCGACGAGCGCGAGGTCGGTGTGGGTGGGGATGGGCGTGCAGATCACCGCGATCGCTGCGCCCGTGGAGTCGAGGAGGGCGCCGAAGTCCGCGGACTGCTCGGGGGCGCCGAGGCCGTCGAGCTCGTCCTCGCTCAGCGGTGTCAGCTCACAGATGCCCGCGAGTCGTACGAGCCCCTTGTGCTGGAGGCGGCGGATGTTCTCCAGGTGCCAGCGGCCGTGGCCGCGGGCGCCCGCGAGAACGACCGGCACCGGCAGGCTCATGGGATGGGTGGGGTTCATGGGATCCTCCCCGCGCCCGCGCCGCGCTCGACGTCGTGGTCGGCCCGGCGGGCGCTGTCGATCTTCCCGTGCAGCGAGGGCGTCCAGCCGACGTCGGCGGTCAGGTCGCGCTCGCTGCCGGAGTTGTACGCGTTGTGAATGGCCAGCAGGTCGACGGGGAAGCCGTTGAAGAGCGTCCCGGTCTGGTGCAGGGCGGTGCCGTTCCAGCTCTTCACGAGATCGGCGACCTCGACATGGCCCGGCGCGGTGAAGGCGTTGTTCTCGGCGTGGATGCCCGACTCGGTGGAGACGCCCAGCGAGTAGCGGTACTCGGAATCCTCCGGCACGACATAACGGTTGTTGTACACGTGCACCTGGCCGAACCGGACGCGCGGCGCGCGCTGTACGACGGACTCGAACTCGTTGTGGTGCAGCGTGACGCGCAGCTTGCCGCGGTCGCCGGTCGCCGAGTCGCTGTTGCCGATGAGCATCGCCTTGTCGTGGTCGGCGAACCGGCTCCAGGAGACGGTGACCAGGTCGGAGCCACCGGTGATGTCCAACAGGCCGTCGTGGCGCAGGTAGTTGCGCGCGAAGTAGGTGGGTTCCTTCGCGTCCGGGTGGCCCTGGTCGCTCGCGGTGATGTGGTCGACCCACACATGGGTGGCGCCGTTCAGCCACAGGGTGTCGTACGACGTCTTCCAGTCGCCGAGGCCTCCGGTGTTGGGCTGCCAGAGGGGGAAGCAGTCGTAGGCGTCGCGGAGGTCGAGGTTGCGGACGATGACGTTGTCCGCGTTCTTGACCTGGAGGCTCGCGCCCTTGAGGACGGCGCCGGAGCCCAGGCCGACGATCGTGGTGTTGGGGCCGACGAGAAACTCGACGCGGGAGGCCTGGGCGGCGGCGGACGCCTGGCGGGCCTCCTCCTGTGCGCCGCTGGGCTTGGCGGAGCCCCAGGTGCGGGGGTCGTAGGCGGTCAGGTACTTCTTCACGGTGTAGCCGTCGGTCGCGTAGTCGTCGCAGTCCAGATGCCGGCCGTCGTCGTCCGCGTTGGCGTCGATCGTCCCCGCCACCTTGATGATCTTCGGGGTGGCGCTGCCGCCGTCGAGGGCGCGGACCAGTTCGGCTCGGTTGGTCACGGTGAAGACGTGGGCGTCGTCGGCGGCGGCGCCTCCGGTGGTGCCGCCGTCCGCCGCGGCCCAGCCGTCGTCCGCGGCCAGGGTGTCGCGGCTGATGTCACGGGAGCGGGAGTCGGCGTCGGCCGGGACACCGAGAGCAAGCCCCAACAGGCCTGCCACGGCGGCCACTTGGAGGATCCTTCTCATCCCTTCACCGCCCCTGCGCTGAAGCCGGTGATCAGCCACTTCTGGATGAAGGCGAAGACGATGACCACGGGGACGGCAGCGATGATGCCGCCCGCGGCCAGGGCGCCCAGGTCGACGCTGTCCGCGCTCATCAGGGTGTTGAGGCCGACGGGGATGGTCTGCTTGCTCTGGTCGCTGAGGAACATCAGGGCGAACAGGAAGTGGTTCCAGGCGTGCACGAAGGCGAAGGAGCCGACGGCGATCAACCCGGGGCGCAGCAGCGGGAGTACGACGATCCTGAAGGCCTTGAAGCGGTTGCAGCCGTCGACCCATGCGGCCTCCTCCAGCGAGGGCGGCACGTTCCGGATGAAGCCGCTGATCAGGATCATCGACAGCGGCAGCTGGAAGACGGTCTCGGCGATGATGACGCTGCCCAGCGAGTTGATCATCTGGAGCTTGGCGAAGATCTGGAAGAGCGGCACCAGCATCAGGGCGCCCGGCACGAACTGCGAGCACAGCAGCGCCAGCATGAAGGCGCGCTTGATCCTGAACTCGAAGCGGGCGAGGGCGTATCCGCCGGCCAGCGCGACCACGGTGGTCATCACGAGGGTGGCGACGCCGATGAGCACGCTGTTCTGGAAGTAGGTCCCGAAGCTGCGCTCGGTCCACACCTTGTCGAAGTGCTCGAAGGTCATGGGCCAGGGCACGAGCGAGGTGGAGCCGGCCGGGCGCAGCGCGAACAGCAGGATCCAGTAGAAGGGGATCAGGGTGAAGAGCAGGTAGATCGAGAGCGGGAGGTAGATCTGCCAGCGCGGGACCTCGTCCCAGGCCCGACGAGCCTTGCCCGGGCGCTGCCGTGGCTCCTCGGCCACCGGGGCGGGCGCCGCGGGAGCGTCGCTGATCTCGGCGTCCTTGGTGATCACTTGTCTCCACCTCCGAACTTGCTCAGCCGCAGGTAGACGATCGAGCAGAAGAGCAGAATCACGAACGCGACGGTGGTCAGGGCCGACGCGTAGCCGAAGTTGTGTGCCTCGACGCTGGTGTTGGCGATGTAGAGCGGCAGTGTGGTCGTCTCGCCCGCGGGTCCGCCGCCGGTCAGGGTGTAGAGGAGGTCGACGTTGTTGAACTCCCAGACCGCGCGCAGCAGCGTGGACAGGACGATGGCGTCCTTGAGGTGCGGCAGCGTGATGTGCAGGAACTGTTTGACGCGGCCGGCGCCGTCGACCTCGGCGGCCTCGTAGAGGTCCTTGGAGACGGACTGGAGGTCGGCGAGGATCAGGATCGCGAAGAAGGGGACGCCACGCCACAGGTCGGCGACCACGGCGGCCGGGAAGACGGTCGAGGGGTCCGACAGCCAGCTGGTGCCGTACGCGCCGATCCCCATGTCGGCGAGGTAACGGGTGATACCCGTCTGGGAGTTGTAGAGGAGCACCCAGATCGCGGAGGTCAGCACGCCGGAGACGGCCCACGGCGAGAACACCATCGCGCGGCCGACCGCCCGCCCCACGAAGGTCTGGTTGACGATGAGGGCGAGCGCGAGGCCGAACAGCAGCTGCAGTCCGACTTCCACCACGACCCACTTGGCGCTGAAGGTCAGGGTGTCCCAGAACTGCGGGTCGTCGGTGAAGGCGTGCACGAAGTTGTCGAAGCCCGCGTAGCCGTTGCGCCACGGCTTGGTGGGGTTGTAGTTGCGCAGGCTGTAGTAGAAGACGCTGATGACGGGGTAGGCGATGAAGCCCAGCATCAGCAGGCCCGCGGGGGCGATCAGCAGGTACGGGAGCTTGCGGGGCGTCGCCGAGCCACGGCGCCGCCGGGGTGGCGCGGGCTGTTTCGCCACGGCTGCGGCTTGGGCCATGACTTTTCTCCGTTCTCGTGCGGGGTGCAGCGGGGTGAAGCGCTTTCCGAGCGTCGTTCGAGATCTCGGCCAAAAGAAGGGGTGGCCGGGGATGTTCGTTCAGCCCGCGTACGGGTCCTGGACCTTGCCGGGCCGTGCGAGGAACTCGAAGTCGCAGCCGGTGTCCGCCTGGGTGATCTGCTCGTTGTAGAGCGCCCCGTAGCCGCGCTCGTACCGCTCGGGCGGCGGCGTCCACTCCGCCCTGCGCCGCTCCAACTCCACGTCGTCCACATTGAGTTGGAGCGACCGTCCCTCGACATCGAGGGTGATCGCGTCGCCGGTCCGCACCAGGGCGAGCGGTCCTCCCACGTACGACTCCGGTGCCACGTGCAGCACGCAGGCGCCGTAACTCGTGCCGCTCATCCGGGCGTCGGAGATCCGCACCATGTCCCGTACACCCTGCTTGAGCAGGTGGTCGGGGATCGGGAGCATGCCGTACTCGGGCATGCCAGGGCCGCCCTTGGGTCCGGCGTTGCGCAGCACCAGCACACTGTCGGCGGTGATGCCCAACTCCGGGTCGTTGATGGTGCGTTGCATGGTCCGGTAGTCGTCGAAGACGACCGCGGTGCCGGTGTGCTTGAGCAGGTGCGGCTCGGCGGAGATGTGCTTGATGACGGCGCCGTCGGGGCAGAGGTTGCCGCGCAGGACGGCGACGCCGCCCTCGCTCGCGACGGGGTTGTCCCGGGTGCGGATGACGTCGTCGTTGTGCACCTGCGCGGTCGAGAGCTGTTCGCGCAGGGTGTCGTGGGAGACCGTCGGGCGGTCCAGGTGGAGCAGGTCGGTGATCCGGGACAGGAACCCGGGGAGGCCGCCGGCGAAGTGGAAGTCCTCCATCAGGTACGTCTGTCCGCCGGGCCGGACGTTGGCGAGCACCGGCACGGTCCGCGCGACGCGGTCGAAGTCGTCGAGTGTGAGGGTGACGCCGGCGCGGCCGGCCATGGCGATCAGATGGATGACGGCGTTGGTCGAGCCACCCAGCCCGAGGACGGTCGTCACCGCGTCCTCGAACGCCTCCGCCGTCAGGATGTCGGACAACTTCCGGTCCTGGCGCACGAGTTCGACGATCCGAAGTCCCGCTGCGGCGGCCATCCGGTCGTGCCCGGAGTCGACGGCCGGGATGCTCGACGCCCCCGGAACGGTCACACCCAGCGCCTCGGCGGCGGCTGTCAGCGTGGACGCCGTCCCCATGGTCATGCAGTGCCCCGGCGAACGGGCGAGTCCGCTCTCCAGCTCGGTCATCTCGCAGTCGCCGATGAGGCCGGCGCGCTTGTCGTCCCAGTACTTCCACATGTCGGTGCCGGAGCCGAGGACTTCATTGCGCCAGTGGCCCGGCAGCATGGGCCCGGCGGGCACGAAGACGGCCGGCAGGTCCACCGAGGCCGCGCCCATCAGCAGCGCCGGCGTGGACTTGTCGCAGCCGCCCATCAGCACGGCGCCGTCGACCGGATACGACCGCAGCAGTTCCTCGGTCTCCATCGCGAGCATGTTGCGGTAGAGCATCGGGGTCGGCTTCTGGAAGGTCTCGCTGAGCGTGGAGACCGGGAACTCGAGCGGGAAACCCCCGGCCTGCCACACACCCCGCTTGACGGCCTGTGCGCGGTCGCGCAGGTGGACGTGGCACGGGTTGATGTCGGACCAGGTGTTGAGGATCGCGATCACCGGCTTGCCGAGGTGCTCCTCGGGCAGGTAGCCGAGCTGCCGTGTCCTGGCCCGGTGGCTGAAGGAACGCAGCCCGTCCGTGCCGTACCACTGGTGGCTTCTGAACTCCTCGGGGCTCTTCATATGGACCACCCGGCCGCGATGGCGGCGACTTCGGCCCGCTCGCCCTCCGGCAGTGCCCTGCTCGGCGCGCGCACATCGCGGCGGCACAGCCCGAGCGAGGCGAGCGCCTCCTTCACCACGGTGACGTTGTTGGCGGAAGCGTCCTCGGCCCGCAGTTCCTCGAAGCGGCGGATCTGCTCCCAGACCTTCATGGCGGCCGGGTAGTCGCCGGATCGAAGCGCTTCGATCATGTTCAGCGAAACGGACGGGGCGACGTTCACCAGGCCCGAGGTGAAGCCGGTGGCGCCGGCGGAGAAGTAGGAGGGGGCGTACGGCTCGGCGAGCCCGGCCACCCACACGAACCGTTCGAGCCCGGCGTCCCGCGCGAAGGCGGCGAAGCGTGCGGCGTCCGGCACCGCGTACTTCACGCCGACGACGTTGGGGCAGTGGTCGGCGAGTTCGGCGAGCCGGGCGCCGCTCAGTCGCGCGTTGCGGATGTAGGGGACGACACCCAGCTCGGGCACCGTCTCGGCGATGGCCCGGTGGTAGTCGACCCAACCCGCCTCCGACACGTACGGATGCACGGGCTGATGCACCATCACCAGCTGTGCGCCGTGCTCACGGGCGTGCTGTGCGGAGGCGACAGCGGTCGGCACGTCGTGCCCGACGCCGACCACGACGGCGGCCCGGTCCCCGGCCTCCTCGATGGTCAACTCCGTGACCAGCCGCCGCTCTTCGGGCGTCAGGGCGTAGAACTCACCGGTGTTGCCGTTGGGGGTGAGGGTCTTGACGCCGCCGTCGAGCAGCCGACGCAGCAGGGCCCGGTGGGTGTCGCGGTCGACCGACCCGTCCTCGGCGAACGGGGTCACGGGGATGGCCACGACCTCGGCGAGTGCCGCCCGCTGGGTCTCGTACGTCGCTGTCATTCCTGTCCATCCTCTTCCTGGGTCCCGGGGAAGGCCCGTTGCACGAACGACGCGATATGGGCATGCAGGGCGTCGGCGGCGCCGTCGGCATCGCCGTCGAGGGCGAGCCGCAGGATCTCCCGGTGTTCGTCGGCCTCGCGCTCCCAGGACGGGTTTGCCGCCCACGCGACGGCCGAGACCAGAGCTGCCTGGTCGCGCACTTCGTCGAGCATGCGGCCGAGCAGCGGGTTGCCGCAGGACACGTACAGGGCGCGGTGGAACTCCCGGTTGGCCAGGGAGCGTTCGGCGGTGTCGGAGGCTTCGTCGGAGCGGCCGAGCGCGTCGCGTGCCGCGTCCAGCGACGACCCGCGCCGCACCGCGCGCCGCAGCGCCTCGGGTTCGAGGAGCAGCCGCACGTCGTACACCTCGCGCGCCATGTCCGCGTCCACCATGCGCACCGTGACGCCCTTGTACTGGTTCATCACGACGAGCCCGGTGCCGGCCAGTGTCTTGAGCGCCTCGCGGACGGGTGTCTTCGACACGCCGAACTGCGCGGCGAGCTCGGTCTCGACCAGAGCCTGCCCCGGGGTCAACTGCCCGGTGAGGATGCGGTGTTTGATCCCTTCCAGCACGAACTGCGTGCGGGACGGGATCGGGGTGGGCACAGAGGTCATGCGCGCCTCTCGGATCTCGCGTGTCAGATCGCGTGCCGGATCAGGTGTATCTGATCTGGCGTATCGCGTCTCATATATGACGTACGAAGTACGACGCGTTGAAGGTAGGAGCGTCGCCGTGTTTCGTCAATGCTTCTGACAAACGAAGTCGGAGTTGCGTTCAGACGACGCGCATCTCGCCCACGCGGGCGGCGGCGGTGGGCCCGCCGAACGCCGCGGCGGCACGGGTGGTCGCCGCCTCGGTGGTGAGAGTGGGTCCGACGTGCGTGACGAGCAGCTCCCCCACCCCTGCCAGCCGGGCGGCTGCGCCGGCCTCCTCGGGGGTCAGATGAACCTGTTCGCCTTCGCGATGCTCGTCGATGTCGGCCTCGCACAGGAACAGGTCGGCGCCGGCGGCGAGATGCAGCAGGGCGTCGCACGGCCCGCTGTCCCCGGAGTACACGAGCGTCCGCCCCGCGCACTCGGCGCGCAGCCCGTAGGCCTCCACGTCGTGCAGGACGGCGCCGGACGTGAGGAGCAGGTCGCCGTGCCGGGCGGTGTGCCCGTCGTGCAGGGTCCGGAAGTCAAAAACGCCACCCATGAACCCGGCGTCCGGGCGCCCGAAGAACCCGGCGAGGCGCCGTGCGCAGTCGCCGGGCGCGTACACGGGCACGGGTGCGGCCGGGGTGAGTCCGCCGTAGGCGAGCGCGTAGAAGGCGGACAGCAGATCGGCACAGTGATCCGCGTGCAGATGCGAGATCCAGATCGCGTCCAGCCGGGCCGGATCCGTGTGCCTCTGCAACTCGGCGAAGCTCCCCGGCCCGGCGTCGACCCACACCTCGGCGCCCCCGCCGCCGAGCAGGTACCCGGAGCAGGGACGACCGGGCCGCGGGTGCGGGGAGGCGGTACCGAGGACGGTGAGGCTGAGAGACATACGGGGAGCGTACGAAACGGCCTCCGTGGCCGCCCCCCTTATTGACCGGAGCTCATCCCCGGCCGCTCAACTGCCGCTCACCGGATCAGGGCTTCCAGCCGGGATCGCGCCCGCTGAGCCCGATCACGCGGTCGAGGAGGGGCGCGTCGTCCGGCACGGACACGACGGCTCCGAAAGGTCCATCGCTGCCCCGCATCTCCGTGGCCGCGGCGGCAAGGAAGTCGTGCGTCGCACGCAGCGCGGCCTCGTCGGGCTCGTACTCCTGCCCGGTGGCCCGGGCGAGGTCCCAGCCGTGCACCACCAGTTCGTCGACCGCGACGGCACCGGCGATCTCGCCCGGCAGATCGATCCCGCCCGCCCGGGTCATCCCGGTCCAGGCGGCCGGGTCGCGCCAGGCCTCGGCGAGACCGTCCAGTTCCGTCGGCAGGGCCTCGCGCCAGCCGGGCCCGAGGTCCGGCAGGGCGGCGCCCGGGTTGGTGTCCGTGGTCGCCCCCAGATCCTTGCGCCCGGCGTCACGGAACGCGACGGTCAGCCCGGCGAGATGCCCCAGCAGGTGGTGCACCGCGTACTGCGGACAAGGCGTCGCGCCCTGTAGTTGCTCCTGCGTCACGTTCGCCGCGAGGCGCGCCACGATCCGGGCCTGCGGCTCCAGGTCGAGGGTCGTCGGTGTCGTACCGCCATCGGTCATGCTCGGCTCCTCCGGTCACGGGGTCGTCAGGGGGTAGACCGCCGGACGTACGGAAACTCATCGCACCCACTCCCACGATCGTGCTCAGGAGTCTGTTCAGGCGTTCGAAGCCCCGGAATGCTCGGTCCATCCACGATGTTCGGTGTCCGGGACCACGAAGGGGAGCCACGCCATGAAGGCGATCGTTCAGGATGCCTACGGATCAGCGGACCTCCTGGAGTTGCGCGACATCGACCGCCCCGTGCCCCGTGACGACGAAGTGCTCGTCGAGATGCGCGCGGCCGGCGTCGGCCCCGAGGTGTGGCACCTCATGACGGGCCGGCCCTATGTGGCCCGTGCGGTCCTGGGGCTCCGAAAGCCGAAGAACCCGGTACGCGGCTGGGACGGCGCCGGGCGCGTCGAGGCGGTCGGCGCGAAGGTGACCGGGTTCGAGCCGGGCGACGAGGTCTTCGGCAACTGCGAGGGCTCGTTCGCCGAATACGCGTGCGCCAGGGCCGCCAGGATCGCCCTCAAGCCCGCGGGCCTCACCTTCGAGCAGGCCGCCGCCCTCCCCGTCTCGGGCATGACCGCCCTCCAGGCCCTGAGCGGCAACGGCCGCCCGCAGCCGGGTCAGAAGGTCCTCGTCGTCGGCGCCTCCGGCGGTGTGGGGTCCTACGCCGTCCAACTGGCCGCGATGTACGGCGCCGAGGTCACCGGCGTCTGCGGCCCTGCCGGCGCGGACTTCGTCCGCTCCCAGGGGGCCGCCCACGTCATCGACTACACCCGCGAGGACATCACCGACGGCCCGCACCGCTACGACGTAGTCGTCGACAACGCGGGTCTCCGCTCCCTGACCGCCCTCCGTCGCGCGCTCACCCCGCGCGGCACCCTCGTCATCGTCGGCGGCGAGGGCGGAACCGGCTTCTTCGGCGGCATGAGTCGCGACATCCGGGCCGTCCTGCTCTCCCCGTTCATCGGCCAGGACCTCCGCAACCTCGTCTCCGTCGCCCGCCGCGAGGACCTCCAGACCCTCAAGGACCTCGCGGAGCAGGGCCTGATCACACCGGCCATCGACCGCACGTACCCCCTCTCCGAGGCCCCCGCCGCCATCCGCCATCTGAAGAAGGGCCACCCCCGGGGCAAGCTCGTCGTCACCATCTGACGGCGGAAGGTGCCGGGGCCGCGCTCGGAGCGGCCGACCGTCCGCCGGCCCGTTTCTAAGGCAACCGCCCGATCCCGGGCAGGGGCCCTTAGCTCCACGATGACCAGGCATGACGACATCGCCATCAGCCTCGCCATCACCATCGCCATCGCCTTCCGGATGGCCGGTGACGCGCGTCCTGCGCGATCGCAACGCCGGCCTCTACCTGGGTGGGGTCCTGGTCTCCGGTTTCGGCACGTCGGCCATGTGGCTGGTGTCCGGGGTCTGGGTGAAGGACCTCACCGGATCGGACGGTCTGGCCGCGCTCTGCGTCTTCGCGCTCTGGGCCCCGACGCTCATCGGCCCGGCTCTCGGCACTCTCGCGGACCGTGTCCGCCGCCGGCCGTTGCTGGTGTGGACGAACCTGGGTCTGGCCGCACTCCTCATGTCCCTGTTCACCGTCGACTCCGCGCACACCCTGTGGATTCTCTTCGCCGTCCTCCTCGTCCACGGCGCGGCCGGCGTCGTCCACGACGCGGCGGAGTCGGCCCTGGTGGCCACCGCCGTCGACAGACAGCTCCTCGGTGATTTCAACGGCCTTCGGATGACGGCCACCGAGGGTATGAAGCTGCTCGCCCCGCTCGCCGGAGCGGGCCTGTACGCGGCGTACGGGGGTGCCCGCGTCGCGCTTCTGGACGCACTCACCTTCGTCCTGGCCGCGGGCCTCTGCTCGCTTCTGCGCGTACACGAGCCGAAGCCGCTCCCGGCACCCGCCCACTGGCGCACGCGGGCGGCCGACGGCGCCCGCTACCTCTGGGGCCACGCGACGCTGCGTCCCCTCGTCGTCGCCGGCGGCACGACGATGCTGTTCGCGGGCATCAACGGCGCGACGATCTACGCGGTGGCGGAGGGCCTCGGCCACTCCCCCGCGTACGTGGGCGTGCTGTACGTCGCCCAGGGCATCGGCTCGGTGGCGATCGGACCGGCCGCGGGCCCGCTCCTGCGCCGCCTGGGCGAGCGCCGGTTCGCGGGCTGCGGCATCGCGCTCACCGCCGCGGCCGTGGCGGCTCGCGCGCTCCCGTACGACGCGGTGGTGCTCGCCTCGGCCGTGGCGGTCGGCGCGGGGCTGCCGTGCGTGTTGATCGCGGCCCTCACCGCGGTCCAGCGCGAGACGCCGGACGCGCTCCTGGGCCGTACGACGGCGACCGCCAACACGCTGCTGTTCGGCCCGAACGCGGCAGGACTCGCGCTGGGCGCGGGTCTGGTCGAACTGGTCCCCCATCAGGTGCTGCTGGCGGTGCTCGGGCTGGTGCGGCTGGTGACGGCCGCACCCTTGCTGCGGCGTCAGCCGAGCCGCGCGAGCGCCTCCGTCACGCGCGACAGATCCTCGTCGGATGCCAACCCGGCGTGATAGAGCCGCACTTCGGTGGCCCCGAGCTCGACCGCCCGTGCCACGTCCTCGCCGAGTGCCCCGGGGCGGCCGCCCATGCCGCTCACCACGGTGAAGTTGGCCGCCAGCACATGGGGCCCGGCTGCCTGCCCGGCAAAGGAAGCCAGCGGCTCCGGTCCTCCGGCGCACGGCACGACCACACCGTCGGCGACCGACAGGATGTGCGCGGGATCCACGCCGACGTTCGCGCCGACGCGGTACGAGGCCGGATCCGCGTGCAACAGGATCTGGAACCCCTCGGGGGCGGCCGAGCGCACCGCGCCGACGGCCTCCTCCTGGAGCGAACGGGCGACGGAATCGCGCCACGCGCGCGTGGCCGTCGCCAACTCCGCGCCGAGCAGCTTCTCGACGGCTTCCCAATCCCCCGCGGGTGCCTCGCCGCGCCAGACCGGTTCCAGGGCACGCCGGACCGCGGCCATCAACTCGTCCGGGTCCAGACCCAGTTGCGCATAGCCGTCGCGGCAGGAGGGGCAGAAGCACAGCGACATCAGGTACAGCCCTGCGTCCCCGAGCGCCACGCCCCCCGTCTTGTCGTGCGCGTGGAGATGCGCGAGCCCGTACCAGCCGAGGGACTCCAGCTCCGTGCCCCCCGCGCCCGGCCGTACCGCCGCCTCCACGGCCAGTTCGACCAGGTACGCGCGCGTGTCGGGCTGCGCGATGCAGGGCGCCCACGGATAGCGGTCTCCGTAGGCGTTGACCACGGAGGTGTCCGTGAACTCCTCGCCCATACGGGAGTTGTGCGCGAGCACCACCCACGTGTGCACGTCGAGGCCCGCCTCCGCGAGGGCCGAGGCGGCCTCTCCGTATGCGTCCCCGGGCGCCCAGTCCCCGGCGGCGTACGGCCGCAGCCGGCGCCCCTGCCACCGCTCACCGTCCACCGGGTAGAGCACGGCAGCGTGCAGGGCGGTGACGATCCGGTGCCGGGGGTGGCGAGGGGTCAGTGCGCGCGTGGAGTGGTACGCGGAGGCGAGCGTCGCCTGCCGCACCCCGAGCCCGGCGATGCGTGCCGCAGCGTCGGGGTCGCCGTTGACATCCCACGGGTAGACGAAGGTCGACGCCTTCACACGCCCTCCTCAAGCAGCTCGTACCCACGCTCGATCAACTGCGCGAGCTGCTTCACATGCTCCTCTGCGGGCTCGTGCAACGGCGGCCGGACCTCCCCCACGTCGAGCCCCCGCAGCCGCACCCCGGCCTTGACGAGCGAGACGGCGTATCCGCGTCCCTGCGCGCGCAGGTCGACGAAGGGCCGGTAGAACCCGTCGAGCAGCTGGTCGACCACCGTATCGCCCGCGAAGTCACCGGCGTTGAGCGCCTGGTGGAAGGCGAGCGCGATCTCGGGCGCGAAGCAGAACACGGCGGACGAGCACAGGGTGATCCCGATGCCGCGATACGCGAGAGCGGTCAGTTCGGCGGTGGGCAGCCCGTTGAAGTACAGGAAGTCCCCCGGGGCCTCGCTGCGCACCGCGCTCACGATCCGCTGCATCAGATCGAGGTCGCCGACGCCGTCCTTGAAGCCGATGACGCCGTCGGTCCGCGCCAGTTCCACCACGGTCTCCGGTGTGAACACTGCGTTGTCGCGCTGGTAGACGACGAGGTCCAGCGAGGTGGCGGCGGCGAGTTCGCGGTAGTGCCGCAGCAGGCCTTCCTGTCCGGCGGTGACGAGGTACGGCGGCATGGCGAGCAGTCCGTCGGCGCCGGCGTCCTCGGCGAGCCGGGCGTAGCGCACGGCGAGCGCGGTCCCGTAGCCGGCGCCGGCGACGACCGGCACCCGCCCGGCCGTCTCCTCGACGGCCGCCCGCACGCAGCTCTGGAACTCCTCCGGCGTGAGGGCGTGGAACTCGCCGGTGCCGCAGCACGCGAAGACGGCGGCGGCACCGGCGTCGACGCCGCGCCGTACATGTGCGCGGTAGACGTCGAGGTCGACGGCGCCGTCGGGACCGTAGGCGGTGACGGGGAAGAACAGCGGCCCGCTGGGGACGCTGAGCCGAGCGGCAAGAGGGGCTGACGTCACGGGCTCTCCCTAGACAGGCCGAACAGACACTCACACTGAACGGACACGCGCACGTACGGGCCGGCCGTCACGCCGCAGTGCACGTTTCTGATCCATGTCCATATTTCTGAACGCGCCCACGCTAAAACGCCCCCTTGGGACCGGTCAAGCGCGCAAACGAGCCCCACGGGAGCGGATTTCCCACCTCCGCGCGACAGTCGCGTCCGCGCGCGCGACACTTGACGGACCGCCTCGACGATCCTTAGCGTGTCCAAGAATGTGAATGCCGTACACGAATGCGGCTGTTCGATTCAAGGAGACCCGAGGATGCCCGCACCCCGCACCGTTCTGCTCACCGGCGCCGCCGGCGGACTCGGCACCCTGATGCGGGGCCTGCTGCCGGAGTACGGCTACGAACTGCGCCTTCTCGACCTGCTCCCGATCGAGGGCGAACCGGACGCGCTCACGGCAGACCTCGCGGACAAGGAAGCCCTGCGCGAGGCGGTCCGCGGCGTGGACGCGATCATCCATCTGGCGGGCATCTCCCTGGAGGCTTCGTTCGAGAAGATCCTCAAGGCGAACATCGAGGGGACGTACAACCTGTACGAGGCGGCGCGCCAGGAAGGCGTACGCCGCATCGTCTTCGCCTCCTCCAACCACGCCGTGGGCTTCACCCCGCGCCCCGAGGGCGAGGCGCCGGTCGCCCCGGAGGCGTTGATCCCCATCGACACCCCGCACCGCCCGGACACCTTCTACGGCCTCTCCAAGTCCTTCGGCGAGGACCTGGCCCAGTTCTACTGGGACAAGCACGGCCTGGAGACGGTCTCGGTCCGCATCGGTTCCTGCTTCCCGGAGCCGACCGCGGTGCGCATGCTGTCCGTCTGGATGAGCCCCGCCGACGGCGCCCGCCTCCTCCACGCGGCCCTGACGGCCGAGGACGTACGGCACACGGTCGTCTACGGCTCCTCGGCCAACACCCGCCTGTGGTGGGACCTCTCGACCGCCCGGTCGCTCGGCTACGAACCCCAGGACGACTCCGAGCCGTACGCCGAGAAGCTCATCGCGGAGCACGGCGCGCTCGACCCGGACAATCCGGAGCATGCTCACCTGGGTGGGCACTTCACCACGAACCCGCCGATCTGGCCGTACTGACGCGGCGCGAGGAGCGGCGGACAGGGCGGGCGGGCACCGAACGGGCCCGCCCGCTCCGCTGTTCGGGCACCGGCCCTGCCCGATCCGGGGTCCGCCGCAGGTCCGCGGCGGGCAGGCACCCGGCGAAACGGGCACACACGGGCACCATCGGTCCTGCAACAGACCTGGTCAGTGCCACGCGACCGCTGTAGAAACATCTCCACACAGCCCGAACGGGCGAGCGGCACAGGTGGGGACGAGGTGGTGACCATGACCGCGGAGGAACGCCAGCGCGAGATCGTCCGGGCGGCCCGCCGGGCCGGCTCGGTCGACGTCACCGCGCTCGCCGACGAACTCGGCGTCGCCAAGGAGACCGTACGACGGGATCTGCGCGCCCTGGAGGACCACGGTCTGGTGCGCCGTACCCACGGCGGCGCCTATCCCGTGGAGAGCGCCGGGTTCGAGACGACGCTCGCCTTCCGTGCCACCAGCCACGTGCCCGAGAAGCGCCGGATCGCGACCGCCGCGGCCGAGCTGCTCGGGGACGCCGAGACGGTCTTCGTCGACGAGGGGTTCACCCCGCAGCTCATCGCCGAGGCACTTCCCAGGGACCGGCCGCTGACCGTGGTCACCGCGTCCCTGGCCACCGCGGGCGCGCTCGCCGAGGCCGAGAACACCTCGGTGCTGCTGCTCGGCGGCCGGGTCCGCCCGGGCACGCTCGCGACCGTCGACCACTGGACGACGAAGATGCTCGCCGGCTTCGTCATCGACCTGGCGTACATCGGCGCCAACGGCATCTCCCGCGAACACGGCCTCACCACCCCCGATCCGGCCGTCAGCGAGGTCAAGGCGCAGGCGATCCGGGCCTCCCGGCGCACGGTCTTCGCGGGCGTGCACACCAAGTTCGGGGCGGTCAGCTTCTGCCGGTTCGCGGAGATCAGCTCTCTGGAGTCGATCGTCACGAGCACCCTGCTCCCCACCTCCGAGGCCCACCGCTACTCACTGCAGGGCCCCCAAGTCATCCGCGTCTGACTACCGAACCGACCCCCCACCGGACGAGTCCGAAAACCCAACTCACCCACTCCGTAGGGCACGTCCATCCCTCGACGCGCCCTATATCTCCCCATACGTCCAGGAGTGATCCATGCGAACCCAGAGCCGACGGAGGTCGCGCGCACTCGCCGCGGCCGCCGCAGGGACGCTGCTCGCCCCGCTGCTCTCCGGCTGCTGGGCCGGGGCCGGCGGGGCCGGATCGGGCGGTGACTCCATCAACGTCCTGATGGTCAACAACCCGCAGATGGTCGAGCTGCAGAAGCTCACCAAGGCCCATTTCACCAAGGAGACCGGCATCAAGGTGAACTTCACCGTGCTGCCGGAGAACGACGTCCGCGACAAGATCAGCCAGGACTTCGCCAACCAGGCGGGCCAGTACGACGTCGCCACGCTCTCCAACTACGAGATACCCATCTACGCCAGGAACGGCTGGCTGCACGAGATGGACTCCTACGTGCGCAAGGACAGCGCGTACGACGAGCAGGACATCCTCGCCCCCATGCGGCAGTCCCTCACCGCCGCCGACGGAAAGCTCTACGGGCAGCCCTTCTACGGCGAGTCGTCGTTCCTGATGTACCGCAAGGACGTCTTCGCGAAGAAGGGCCTGACCATGCCCGCCCACCCCACCTGGGAGCAGGTGGGCAGGCTCGCGGCGGACGCCGACGGCGCCGAGTCCGGCATGAAGGGCATCTGTCTGCGCGGACTGCCGGGCTGGGGCGAGATCATGGCACCGCTCACCACCGTCGTGAACACCTTCGGCGGCACCTGGTTCGACAAGGACTGGAACGCCCGCCTCGACTCACCCGAGTTCAAGAAGGCGACGGCGTTCTATGTGGACCTCGTCCGCAAGCACGGCGAGGCGGGCGCGGCCCAGTCCGGGTTCGCCGAGTGCCTGAACAACATGACGCAGGGCAAGGTCGCCATGTGGTACGACGCCACCTCCGCGGCCGGATCCCTGGAAGCGGACGACTCCCCGGTCAAGGGCAAGGTCGGCTACGTACCCGCTCCCGTCGAGAGGACCAAGTCCTCCGGCTGGCTCTACACCTGGGCCTGGGGCCTGCAGAAGGCCTCCCACAACCCCGACAAGGCCTGGAAGTTCGTCTCCTGGGCGTCCGGCAAGCAGTACGAGCAGTTGGTCGGCGACCGGATCGGCTGGTCCGACGTGCCCGCGGGCAAGCGCGCCTCCACGTACGCGAACGCCGCGTACCGCAAGGAGGCGGCGGCCTTCCAGGAGACCACCCGCGCCGCCATCGAAGGCGCCCGGCCCCGCGACCCGGGGGTGCAGCCGCGCCCCGCGCCCGGCATCCAGTTCGTCGGCATCCCCGAGTTCACCGATCTCGGCACCAGGGTCTCGCAGGAGATCAGCGCGGCCGTCGCCGGACGCCAGTCCGTCGACTCGGCCCTGAGGAAGTCCCAGAAACTCGCCGAGAAGATCGCCAAGGAGTACGAGGGACGATGACCGCCACCACCACGGCACCGATCGCCGCCGCACCCGTACGCACGACACGCAGGCCCTCCGCCCGGCTGCGCACCTGGGCGACCCGGGCCCCGCTGCTGCCCGCCCTCGTCTTCATGATCGCCGTGACCCAGCTCCCGTTCGTGGCCACGCTGGTGATCTCCTTCTTCGACTGGAACTCCCTCTATCCGAAGGCCCGCCACTTCACCGGCCTCGGCAACTACTCGGACGTACTGACCGACGCCGATCTGCGCCACTCGGTGTGGACGACCGTCCTGCTGACGGTGGCGGTCGTGCTCGCCAGCCTGGTCCTCGGTCTGCTGCTGGCACTGCTCCTGGACCGTAAGTTCCCGGGCCGCGGCCTCGTCCGCACGCTGCTGATCGCCCCGTTCCTGGTGGTGCCGGTGGCCGCCGCCCTGCTCTGGAAACATGTGCTCTACAACCCTGAATACGGCCTCCTCAATGGGCTGTTGCACTATGTGGGCGGCCCACAGCCGGACTGGATGTCGCGCACCCCGCTGCTCGCGGTCGAGGCCTCCCTGGTGTGGCAGTGGACGCCCTTCATGATGCTGATCCTGCTCGCCGGGCTGCAGAGCCGCGACCACCAGCAGATCGAGGCGGCCCGGGTGGACGGCGCGAGCGACTGGCAGGTCTTCCGCTACCTGACGCTCCCGCACCTGCGCCGCTACCTCGAACTCGGCGCCCTGCTCGGCTCGATCTACATCGTCCAGAACTTCGACGCGGTCTTCACCCTCACCTCCGGCGGCCTGGGCACCGCGAACCTGCCGTACACCGTCTACCAGAGCTTCTACCAGGCCCACGAGAACGGTCTCGCCTCGGCCGCGGGCGTCCTCGTCGTCATCGGCTCGATCATCATCGCGACCTTCGCCCTGCGCGTGGTCTCGTCCCTGTTCCGCGAGGAGGTGTCCCGCGCATGAGCGCCACCGCGACACATGTACGTCCCCGTCGTACCCGGGGAGCGGGTCTGGGCCTGGCCGCCTGGCTGGCCGGAATCGTCTTCTTCCTGCCCCTCGCCTGGATGGCGCTGACGTCCTTCCACTCCGAGTCCGACGCGGCGACCAACCCGCCGTCCTTCGGCGCCGCCCTCACCCTCGACGGCTACCGCGACTTCTTCGGCACGGGCGGCGGCGCGAGCCCCTGGCCGGCGCTGGTCAACTCGACGGTGGCGTCGGTGGTCTCCACCCTCTGCGTGCTGCTGCTGGCCTTCCCGGCGGCGTACGCCCTCTCGATCCGCCCGGTGAAGAAGTGGACGGACGTCCTGTTCTTCTTCCTTTCGACGAAGATGCTGCCGGTGGTGGCAGGGCTGTTGCCCATCTACCTCTTCGCGAAGAACACCGGAATGCTGGACAACATCTGGCTTCTGGTCATCCTCTACACCTCCATGAACCTGCCGATCGCGGTGTGGATGATGCAGTCCTTCCTCGCCGAGGTCCCGGTGGCGGTCATCGAGGCGGCGCAGATCGACGGTGCCAGGCTGCCGACCGTCCTCGCGCGCGTGGTGGCCCCCATCGCGCTGCCGGGCATCGCCGCGACGGCGCTGATCTGCTTCATCTTCAGCTGGAACGAGCTGCTCTTCGCCCGCGTGCTCA
Source organism: Streptomyces sp. NPDC005485 (assembly GCF_040606085.1). NCBI lineage: Bacteria > Bacillati > Actinomycetota > Actinomycetes > Kitasatosporales > Streptomycetaceae > Streptomyces > Streptomyces sp. NPDC005485. The sequence goes on from NZ_JBEXDZ010000018.1 coordinate 63,217, forward strand.
CGGGTGTGGTCGCCGAGACGGCCCCCGTGTTCCTGACCGGCTTCATCACCAGCCAGGGCCTGTTCCTGGCCAAGGTGTGCGCCGCCTCGCTCGTCATCTCCCTGCCGGTGCTCGCCGCGGGGTTCGCCGCCCAGGACAAGTTGGTCCAGGGCCTGTCACTGGGAGCCGTGAAATGAAGGCCGCCGTCATCGAGTCCGTGGGCAAGGCCGTCGTCACCGAGGTCCCGGACCCGACGCCAGGGCCCCGCGAGGTCGTCGTCGAGGTCGCGGCGTGCGGCCTGTGCGGTACCGATCTGCACATCCTCCAGGGCGAGTTCGCGCCCAGTCTGCCGATCGTGCCGGGGCACGAGTTCGCGGGCGAGGTGGTCGGGGTCGGCGCCCAGGTCACCGAGGTCTCGACCGGCGACCGCGTGGCCGTGGACCCCTCCCTCTACTGCTACGAGTGCCGGCAGTGCCGTACCGGCCACAACAACCTCTGCGAGCGCTGGGCCGCGATCGGCGTGACGACGGCGGGCGGCGCCGCCCAGTTCGCGGTGGCCCCGGTCGCCAACTGCGTGAAACTGCCCGAGCACATCCGCACCCAGGACGCGGCCCTCGTCGAACCGCTCTCCTGCGCGGTACGCGGCTACGACGTCCTGCGCTCCCGCCTCGGCTCCCGCGTCCTGATCTACGGCTCCGGAACGATGGGCCTGATGATGCTGGAACTCGCCAAGCGGACCGGCGCCGCGAGCGTGGACGTGGTGGACCTGAACACGCAGCGGCTGGCCACGGCGCAGCTGCTCGGCGTCTCCGGGTCCGCCGTGAACGCCGACGAGCTGGATCGTCCGCAGGGCTGGGACGTGGTCGTCGACGCCACCGGCAACGCCGCCGCCATCCAGGACGGCCTCGGCCGCGTGGCCAAGGCCGGCACCTTCCTCCAGTTCGGCGTCGCCGACTACGCGACCCGGGTCACCATCGACCCGTACCGCATCTACAACCAGGAGATCACCATCACCGGCTCCATGGCCGTGCTCCACAGCTTCGAACGAGCGGCGGAACTCTTCGCCACGGGCGTCCTGGACCCCTCGGTGTTCATCAGCGACCGCCTGCCACTGACCGACTACCCGCAGGCGCTGGAACAGTTCGCGTCGGGGGTGGGACGGAAGATCGTGGTGGTGCCGTAGAAGGGCGCTCCAGCCGCGGGCGGGGCGAAAACCGCTACTCCCGCCCGCCCCCGCGGACCTAGCATCCGACCATGCCCCGACCCCAGGGATTCACCTACGAGCAGCACCCCGACGCAAGCGTCACGATCACGCACCGCGGCCAGGCCGCGGGCACCCTCCGCGGCCCCCGAGCCGCCCGGTTCCTCGAAGAGGTCGAGACGGGCGACCCCCAGCTCGTCATGGCCCGCTGGACCGGAAACTACAAGCACGGCAACGAACGCACGGCCCGAAATCACCCCCGCAACCGGCCCCGGAACTAGCCTGCGACCACCCGCTTACCACTCGCGCACCACCCACTGACCCAATTGGCCGAAGGGTAAGGGAACGGTAAAGCGGCCCCGGTCGTTCTCCCGGCATGACAGCTATGACCCCCGGCTCGAACATCCCTCTCCCGGTCACCCGCGTGACGGTGGACGTCGCCGCCCCGGTGCGGCTCGACGTGTCGAGCCTGCTGCTCACCGCCGACGGCAAGGTGCGCTCCGACGACGACTTCATCTTCTACAACCAGCCCAACGGCCCGGGTGTGACGTACCGCTCGGGCGGCGGCACGGCCCCCGACGCGATCACGGTCGACACCGCCGCGGTTCCTCCCGGCATCGAGAAGATCGTCGTCACCGCGAGCCCGGACGGGGCGGGCCAGACGTTCCAGGGCATCGAGCCGACGGCCACGATCCGCAACGCGGACGACAATGCGGTTCTGGCGTCGTTCACCCCTCCCCGGCTGGGCACCGAGACGGCGCTGGTGATCGTGGAGATCTACCTCCGCGGCGGCGCGTGGAAGGCCCGCGCGGTCGGTCAGGGGTATGCGAACGGCCTGGCGGGCATCGCGACGGACTTCGGCGTCTCGGTGGAGGAGCCCGCCGCCCCGGCGGCCCCCGCGGCCGCGCCCACGCCGACGATGCAGGCCCCGGTGACGCCCCCGGCCCCGCCGCTGGATCCGCGTCTCAGCGCGCCGCCGGTCCCGGCGGCGCCCCCGGCGGCTCCGGCACCCCCGGCCCCGGGCACCGGGAAGATCAACCTCGACAAGGGCCGCGTCAGCCTCCAGAAGAACCAGACGGTGTCCCTGGTCAAGGGCGGCCGCCCGCTCCTCTCCCAGGTCAAGATGGGCCTCGGCTGGGAGCCCGCGTTCCGCGGCAAGGACATCGACCTGGACGCCTCGGTGATCGCGTACGGCCCGCAGCGCAACCACATCGACAGCTGCTACTTCGGGAAGCTCTCGATCGTGGGCGGCGCGATCAAGCACTCCGGGGACAACCTGACGGGCGAGGGCGGTGGCGACGACGAGGTGATCGTGGTCGACCTCGGCCGCCTCCCCCAGGAGGTCACCGGCCTGGTCTTCACGGTGAACTCGTTCTCGGGTCAGAAGTTCACCGAGGTCGCCAAGGCGTACTGCCGTCTGATCGACGCCACCACCGGCGAGGAACTGGTCCGCTTCGACCTCACCAACGCCGAGGCGCAGACCGGCGTGATGATGGCCAAGCTCATCAAGCAGTTCTCCGGCGAGTGGGACATGACGGCCATGGGCGACTTCGTGAAGTCCCGCACGGTGCGGGGGATGGTGAAGCCGGCGGCACAGTCCCTGTGAGGGCCGCCTGCAGGTGATCCGGGGCGCCCTCTTCGCGGAGGGCGCCCCGTCGGCGTACGCAACGCCTCACCGCTCCGGGCGCAGCCCGTCCGTCAGCAGCGACAGATACCTGCGGATGTACTTGCCCTCGCCGCTGGCCAGTTCCGACGCCGTCGCGACCCCGTGCGCCAGCCGCAGGATCTCGATCGGCTCCACGTCCGTGCGCAGCGTGCCCTCCCGCTGGGCGGCCCCGACAAGGCGGGTCGCCGCGCCCTTGACGGAGGTGCCGCACGCGGTGAGGACGGCCGAACTCCCGTCCGTGACGGCCGACCCCAGCAGCGTCTTGAGCCCACGCACCTGGATCATCCGCTCGCTCAGCTCGTTGAGCCACTCCACCAGGGCTTCGCCGGGCGGGAGTTCGGCCGCGATCGCGTCGGCGCGCGCGGCGATCTCCTCGATGCTGTCGACGTAGACGGCCTCCAACAGCGCCTGCCGCGTGGGGAAGTGCCGGTACAGCGTCCCTGAGCCGACGCCGGCCCGCTTCGCGATGTCATCGAGCGACGCACCCTCCCCATGCGCGGCGAAGGCGAGTGCCGCCTCCTTCAGCAACCGCTCATAGTTCCGGCGAGCGTCCGCACGCATGGGCTTGACCTGCGCCATCCAGAAACTCCTTGCCAACCGGGGACCGTCTCCGTATCTTAGCGAGCACTAAACGGAGACAGTCCCCGGTTATCTGTGCGGGCAGTCCGCGCTGCCCGCACACCGATCGACCGGGGACACCAGACAGGGAGCATTCCATGTCCACCCCGTCCGCACCGGCGAGTCCGTCCGGTCCGTCCAGCGCATCGGCATCGCCCACCTCCGGCGCATCCTCCGCCATCTCCCCGCCGCACCCGGCCGGGCTTCGCACCGCCTTGTTCGTGATCGTGACCGCCTACCTGATGGTCGGCGTCGATTCCACCGTCGTCAATGTCGCGCTGCCCGATATCCAGAAGGACCTGAACTTCAGCCCCACCGACCTCTCCTGGGTCCTCAACACCTACACGCTCGCCTTCGGCGGACTGCTGCTCCTCGGCGGCCGGGTCGGCGACATCGTCGGCCGGCGGCGGGCACTCACCTCGGGCGTCCTGGTCTTCGCACTGGCCTCACTGCTGGGCGGTCTCGCCACCGACAGCGCCTGGCTGCTCGCGGCCCGCGCGCTCCAGGGCGCGGGCTCCGCGCTCATCGCGCCCAGCACCCTCGCCCTGATCACCACCAACTTCCCGGAGGGCCCACGACGTCACCACGCACTCGGCATCTACTCGTCGATGGCGGGCATCGGTGCCTCCGTCGGCCTCGTCCTCGGCGGCATGCTCACCGAATGGGCGTCCTGGCGCTGGGCCCTGCTGATCAACGTGCCGATCGGGATCGGCGTCGCTCTCACCGTGCCCCGTTTCGTCTCCGAAACCCCGCGCCACACGGGCCGCTTCGACGCGGCGGGCGCACTGACCGGCACGGCGGGCATGACCTCCCTGGTCTACGCGTTCATCCGGGTATCGCAGGACGGCTGGAGCGACACACGGTCGCTGCTCGCCTTCACCACGGCGGCGGCCCTGCTCACCGGCTTCACCCTCATCGAGGCCCGCGCGGGTCAGCCGATCATGCCGCTGCGCCTGTTCGCCAACCGCAACCGCGCGGGCGCCTACGCGGGCGTCCTGCTGCTGCCCGCGGGCATGTTCGGCGCCTTCTACTTCCTCACCCTGATCACCCAGCAGGTCCTGGAATACAGCCCGCTGCGCGCAGGACTGGCCTTCCTGCCCATGACCCTGGCGATGTTCACCGTCGTGCGGTTCGTGCCGCGTCTCCTCCAGCGCTTCGGTGCCCGGCCCGTCCTGCTGACCGGCATGACCCTGCTCATCGCCGCGGCCGGGTGGCTGTGGCGGCTGGAACCCGGCGAGGGGTACGCCCGTGGCCTGCTCGGCCCACTGCTGCTGATGGGCCTGGGCGTCGGCCTGAGTTTCATGCCCCTCAACGCGACCATCCTCGCGGGTGTCGAGCCGCGGGAGTCGGGCGCCGCCTCCGGTCTGCTGCAGACCCTGCAGTGGCTCGGCGGCACCCTCGGACTCTCCGTCCTGGTCACGGTGTTCGGCACGGCGACCCGGCATGCCACCGGCTCCCCGTCCGAGATCCTCGTCGACGGCGCGTCCCGCGCGTTCGGCGTCGGAGCGCTGATCGCGCTGGCCGCCCTGCTCGTGTCGGCACTCGTGATCACCGGAAGGCGCGCAGCCCCCTGAGCGCTCCGCCAAGAGCGCGGTGAATGCCAGGGGGTGTTTTGAACGCCCCGCACAGCACCCACGGCGCCCGGCACGCACCCTCGCCGCACCGGCCGAAGCCCCAAGTACGTCCAGTACGAGGGCCATCGTCCGGCACGCCGAGGGCACGCACCGAACACCGCGAACACCGCGGGCACCGCGGGCACCGCGGGCACCGCGGGCACCGCGAACACCGCGGGCACCGCGGGCACCGCGGGCACCGCGGGCACCGCGGGCACCGCGGGCACCGCGGGCACCGCACAGGACCTTCAAAACACCCCCTAGAAGAGCGCGCTGTACGCGTTCAGCGCGGGCTGGCCGCCCAGGTGCGCGTAGAGCACGGTGGAGTCACGGCCGATCTCGCCCCGCGCCACCAGATCGACCATCCCGGCCATCGACTTCCCCTCGTACACGGGGTCGGTGACCATCCCCTCGGTGCGCGCGGCGAGCCGCATGGCGTCCAGCGTGGCCTCGTCCGGAATGCCGTAGGTGCCCGCGTGGTAGCGCTCGTCCAGCTCGATGTCGCCTTGCGTCAACTCCTTCTGTACGCCGATGAGTTGCCCGGTGCCGTGTGCGATGCGCGCGATCTGCTCACGGGTGCGGGCGGGAGCGGCCGACGCGTCGATCCCGATCACCCGCCGGGGCCGCCCGCCCGCCTCCTCCAGCGCACGGAACCCGGCGACCATGCCCGCCTGGGTCGACCCGGTCACCGAGCACACCACGACGGTGTCGAAGAAGACCCCCGACTCCTGTTCCTGCTCGGCGACTTCATAGGCCCATCCGGCGAATCCCAGCCCGCCCAGCGGATGGTCGGAGGCGCCGGCAGGAATCGCGTACGGCTTGCCGCCGCTCTCCTCCACCTCTCGCAGCGCCTGCTCCCAGCTCTCCTTGAAGCCGATCCCGAACCCGGCCCGTACGAGCCGCACATCGGCGCCGGCCAGGCGGCTGATGAGGATGTTGCCGACCTTGTCGTACACGGAGTCGGGCCATTCGACCCAACTCTCCTGGATCAGCACGCACTTGAGTCCGGCGCGGGCGGCGCAGGCGGCGACCTGGCGGGTGTGGTTGGACTGCACCCCGCCGATCGAGACAAGGGTGTCGCAGCCCTGCGCGAGCGCGTCGGCGACGAGGTACTCCAGCTTGCGGGTCTTGTTCCCGCCGTACGCCACACCGGAGTTGCAGTCCTCGCGCTTGGCCCAGAGGGCGGCGCCGCCGAGGTGCTGGGTCAGCCGCTCCAGGCGATGCACGGGCGAGGGCCCGAAGAGCAGGGGGTAACGGGCGTACGAGGAAAGGGACATGGGTCCTCCGGGGTCATGGGTCGACGACGTCGGCCAGCTCTTCGAGGGCACGCCAGATCTCCGCCGTGACGCGGACCGCCTCGTCCGTGTCCCCGTCGCCGCAGGCTTCGATCAGCCGGTCGTGCAGTCCGGCCGAACGGCAGCTTCCGCCCTCGCCGAAGCGGCGCCGCTCCAGGCGACGGATCAGCGGCGTGTAGCGGGCGATGGTGGCGGCGGCCGCACGATTGCCGGCGACGTGCACGAGGACGTCGTGCAGTTCGTCGTCGGCACGCAGGGCGGCGTCCACGTCCCCCTCGCGTACGGCGGCGGCGAACCGCAGGTTGGCGTCCCGCAGGGCGTCGAGGTGGACCGGGAGCAGCCGGGGCACCGCGGTCCGTACGGCCAGTTCGTGCATGGCGGCGACCACGGCCGCCGCGTCCCGCACATCGGCGGCGACGACGGGTGTCACCCGGGTGTAGCTCTGCGGCTTCGACTCCAGCAGACCCTCGTCGAGGAGGCGCGCGAACGCCTCCCGCACGGGCGCCCGGGACAGCCCGAGCCGGTCCGCGAGGTCGGCGTCCCGCACCACCGCGCCCGGCTCGATCTCACCGGCCACGATGGCGTCCCGTATCGCCTCGTACGCACGGTCCCTGAGCAGGGTCCGGCGCACGGGCCGTATCGCCTCCATGAACTGAAATGTTAGATATCAGACGTGGATGCGCGCAAGACCGCCGTGGATACGAAAGTGCGGCCCGCACCGAGGTACGGGCCGCACTCACACCTCGCCTCTCAGGCGACCCACGGCCAGTCGGCGTCCCGCGCCCCCTCAAGGAGCGGAACCATCCGGAAGGCCGCGTCCGAAAGCCCTCCGAAGGTGTGCCGGCTGCCCTTCCCGGACGGGCCGTGGCCCGCCTGGTACCCCGCGAGGTTCCAGGTGTAGACCGGGACGTGCGCCGGAACCTGCTCGGTCGGGTCGCCGTAGTGGCTGTACGTCGCCTGCTCGTCGGTGACGATGAGCACGCGGTCGTGCTTCTTGTAGTGCCGGCGCACGGCCTCGCTGGTGTTCGTGCCGCCGAGGTCGCCGAAGCGGTCGAGCACCTTCAGCACCGACTCGCCCTTGCGGAAGCTCACCCGGTTGCTGCCGGTTCCGAACTCGACGAGATCCGCGTCCGCCGCCCGCAGCGCGAGCGCCGTGCCGAAGATCGCGGCGGCGTCGGCCCGGTTGAGCTCCGAGCGCTCCGACAGGCGCGAGTGGAACATCGAGCCGGACCGGTCGACGAGCACCAGCGTCCGGCCGCCGAGCGCGGGCACGTTGGCCGGCGAGTGGCCGAGCGCCTGCTCCAGCGGGTACGACCAGCGCAGCGAGGGCGCGTGCTGGTACGCGGCGAGGTAGCGGAACGGGAACTGCCGCGACCGCGCCACCTCCGCCGGGTCGCTGATCTTCGCCGCGACCTGGGCCGCGACCTCGTCGCAGACACCGGCCTGGTCGAAGTTGCGCAGGTTCCTGACCAGCGCCATCGCGCCCATGGACGGGATGACGGCCTCCCAGGCCTCCTTGTCCATCGGCCCCTGCAGCCAGCCGGCCAGCGCCTCCCAGGTCATCCCGGCGTCCGCGAGGCGCTGCGCGCCGTGCGCACCGGTCACGACCTTGCGCCGCTTGGCGGGCCGCAGCGCCATCAGGTCGCGATGGGCCGCCAGGACGGGCAGCGACCTGGGCACCACGGCGGTGTCCGGGTTGTACCGACGGTCCAGCGCGTACTGGAAGAGGTCGCCCTGCCACGGCTTGCCGGGGTCCGGCGCCGCATGCACGAGGTTGAGGATGTCGCCGAAGCGGTAGCCCTTCGACGCGGTGTCGTACTTCAGCAGCGACTTGCCGCTGTAGAGACGGCGTACGGCGTCGGCGACGCCGCGCTTGACGGGCTTGGGCACGTTGCGGCCGTACATCGAGGTCCAGTACCCGAGCAGCTCGCCCGGCTCGTCGGGGCGGCGCAGCACGGAGGCGATGACCTCGCGGTTGGCCGGTCCGTCGGTGGCGCCCGCGTCGAGACGTGCCTTGACGTACTCGGCGGCGCCCACGATGGAGGCCGTGCGCAGGTTGCCCTCGCCGCGCAGCCAGCCGAGCAGGCCCGCGGTCCACTGCGGGTCCTCGACGGCGAGCTCGCGCACCAGGGTCGCGAACCGCTCGTCGCGGTCCTCGCCGGTCTCGTAGAAGGTGTTCTGGGAGACGAAGTTGGCGATCGCCAGCAGGAACAGCTCGGAGCGTGCGTCGCGCTCACGGCCGCGTCCGCCCTGATAGGTACGGAGCACGCGGCCCGTGGAGGTGACCCGCGAAGTGGGCTGCGCCCGGGCCGCCTTGGTGTTGAATCGCGCCATGGTGAATTCCCCCGAATTCATTGGTGTTTCGGAGGGAGGCGCAGCAAATGGAGCGTGCCCGAGATCAGGAGTCGGCGACGGACTTTAGCCGGATGCTCTACCGAACCGAGCTGCACCGACCCTGGGTCGGTGACGGGATTTGAACCCGCGACCCTCCGGTCCGAATGAAGTAACCGTTGCCTGCGCACCGGGCACACACCATGAGCTGCGCCTCCCGAGATCAATTCGGCGGCGACGTGGATTCTTTGGGAGAGAAGTAGCCGCAGCCTGCGCACCGGGAGGTGCATGAAGTTGTGGTGTCCAGAGTTCAAGGCCGGCGGAACCGACGTAGGTGCTCTAACCCCTGAGCTACACCGGCGCGTTGTACCGGTGGCGGGACTCGAACCCGCGGCCGCCCCATTATCAGTGGAAGTAGGTCCTGCCTTCGCACCTGGACATGCATCACTTTAGGAGGCGTACCGCGGGCCGAGCGAACGAATTAATTACCGCCGGGAGTTCAGCCGCGCTTCTGGCGCTTCCAGGGGCCGGTGATCGCGAGCATGATGCCCGGCGTCTGGATGTTGGCGTACAGGATCCCGCCGTCGGGCGAGAAGGTGACGCCGGTGAACTCGCTGTACTCGGGCTCCTCCTCGGTGCCGATGTTCAGCTCGTTGCGGGCGATCGGGTAGGTGCGACCGCTGTCGGTGGCGCCGAAGAGGTGCTGGATGCCCTCGCCGTCCTCGGCGATGACGAGGCCGCCGTACGGGGAGACGGTGATGTTGTCGGGGCCGTCGAAGGCGCCGTCGACGGACGGGTCGGGGTTCACGCCGAGCAGGACCTTGAGCGTCAGGGTGCGGCGCTTGGGGTCGTAGAACCAGACGGCGCCGTCGTGCTGGACGGGGCTCTCCTCGCGGGCGAAGGAGGAGACGATGTACGTGCCGCCGTCACCCCACCACATGCCTTCGAGCTTGCGGGCGCGGGTGACCTGGCCGTCGGTGAACTGCTTGCGGACGGAGACCGTCTTCGCGTCGCGGTCGGGGACGTCCACCCAGTCCACGCCGTAGACCGTGCCGATCTTCGTGGCGCGGGAGAGGTCGTCGACGAACTGGCCGCCGGAGTCGAAGCACTTGAAGGCCTGCAGCGAGCCCGCGTCGTCGGCGAGGGTCTTCAGCCGGCCGTGGCCGTGCTCGAAGCCCTGCGGCGGCGTCCAGCGGTACAGCAGGCCGTTGGGGCCCGCGGCGTCCTCGGTGAGGTAGATGCGGCCGCGCTTGGGGTCGACGACGGCGGCCTCGTGGGCGTACCGGCCAAGTGCCTTGACGGGCTTGGGGTTCTGGTTGGCGCGGCGGTCGCAGGGGTCGACCTCGAAGATGTATCCGTGGTCCTTGGTCATGCCGTTCTGGCCGGCCTTGTCCTCGGTCTCCTCGCCGGTGAGCCAGGTGCCCCAAGGGGTGCTGCCGCCCGCGCAGTTGGTGGAGGTGCCCGCGACGCCGACCCACTCGGCGACCTTGTCGTGGCGGACCTCGACGACCGTGCAGCCGCCGGCCGCGGCCGGGTCGTAGACGAGGCCCTCGGTGAGCGGTACGGGGTACTGCCAGCCGGCGCGCGGGCCCTTGAGCTCGTGGTTGTTGACCAGGAGCGTGGCACCGCGCGGCCCGTGGAAGGTGGCCGTGCCGTCGTGGTTGGACGGCGTGAACTCGCCCGACTCCAGCATGGTCCTGCCGCTGTAGGTGATGACGCGGTACGAGAACCCGGCGGGCAGCGCGAGCAGGCCCTTGGGGTCGGGAACGAGCGGCCCGTAGCCGACGCCGCCGTGCCCGTGCCCCGACTCCGCGCTGTCGATGCCGGTCTCCGTGGACGCGAGGGCGTTGGGCGCGGTGGCGAGGGCCCCCACGCTGCCGGCCAGCGCGACACCGGCACCGGTGATCGCGGACTTTCTGGCGAAGTCCCTGCGGGTGAGCGACATGGTGTCTCCTGTGACGGTGGAGTGGGACTGGCGTGGGGGGCGAGTGGCGATCTCGGTCGCGGCCACACCGTCCCGTCCGCGCCTGAACAGGAGTTGAACGCAGGCCGACGTCAGGGGTCCTGCTTCCATGAATCCACCCGGACGTCCGCACACGGACCGCCGGCCCGAACAACCTTCACGAAGAAGTCCGGCAGGCACGGATCACCCGCGGACCTGCCATTTCACACGCAACGCCTCCCGCGGCGGGGAAGCCCGCCTCCCCGCCGCTGCCCGTCAGCCGCCTTGCTGGGAGCGTGCCTTGAAAGCCGCCTTACGGGCTTCCTTGGCGACCTTCTTGTCCGGGTGCAGCCGCCCCATCGCCTCCAGGACCTCCGGGGTGGCGGGGTGGTCCACCCGCCAGGCCGCCGCGAAGAACCCGGTGTGCTGCTGGGCGAGGCCCTCCACGAGCCCTTGCAGCTCCGTCGAGTTGCCCTCGGCGGCGAGCTGTGCGGCGACGGTGTCGATGGTCAGCCAGAACACCATGGCCTCGGACGGCGCGGGCACGTCGGCCGCACCGTGCTCGCTGAGCCACACCCGGGCGAGCCCGCCCAGCTCCGCGTCGCCGAGGACCTCGCGCAGCGCGGGCTCGGCCCCCGGGCCGACGAGCGACAGCGCCTGCTGGCAGCGCAGCCGCCGCAGCGGGGCGCCGGTGTCCGCGCCGCGCGCTGCGGCGAGCAACTCCCGTGCCGCGGCGAGGGGTTCACGCCGGGCGAGCCACTGTTCGGTCTCGGCCTGGGCGGCAGCGGGCCCGAACGCGGACGTCCCGTCGAGCAGCGCGTCCGCGCCCTTGTCCGCGAGGTCGCCCACCGCGGGGGCCTCGAAGCCCGCTTCGAGGAACCGCGCCCGCAGCCCGTACAGCCCTAGCGGGGTGAGCCGCACCATTCCGTAGCGCGAGACGTCGGTGTCGTCGAGGGACGCCGTCGGCTCCTCGCCCTCGTCGGCGTCCGCCATCAGTGCCTCGTCGACGGGCTGGAAATCGACCAGGCCGACGGGCTCCAGGAGACGGAACTGGTCGTCGAGCCGCATCATCGCGTCCGACACCTGCTCCAGTACGTCGTTGGTGGGCTCCCCCATGTCGTCGGGCACGATCATCGACGCGGCCAGGGCGGGCAGCGGCACGGGGCCGTCGGCGGCGCCGTCCTCGCTGACGGTGAGCAGGTAGAGGTTGCCGAGCACGCCGTCGAGGAACTCGGCCTCCGCCTCGGGGTCCCAGTCGAGCCGGGAGAAGTCGACCTCCCCGTCCTCGTCCATCGCACCGACGAGGTCGTCGAGGTCGGGCACGCTCGCGTCGGCGATGACGGTCTCCAGGGCGGCGAGCCATACGCCGAGCACGTCCTGCGGTGCTCCGGAGGTGAGCAGCGCGAGGTCCTCGCCCGCGGCGACCGTGCCCTCCTCCTCGTCCACGATCTCGACGAGTCCGGTGTCGACGGCCACCTGCCAGGCCTCCGAGGCGTAGGCGGCCGCGTCGTCGCCGGTGAGACCCAGTTCCGCGGCGGCCTCCGGCAGCTGCTCCTCGACGAGTTCGCCGCCCGCTCCGACCCGGGTGTCCTCGCTCGCCCAGCGGGCGAGCCGGGCGGCGCGGGAGAGCAGCGGCGCGGCGAGCGCGTCCCGTGCGAGCTCCGCTTCGGAGTGCAGCCGAACCGGCGGCAGGGGGGCGCTGTCTGACATCGGGTGGGTCTCCTCCGGACGTACCTGCGGACCGGGGGAACGCCCCGGGAAAAATGCACGCTCAGCCTAGACGGATTTCGCCCCATGCCGCCCGGTTCATCTCCTCGACCGGCTCCGGACATGGCCGAAACCTTGACAAGTGGCCGACCCACACACGAGATTGACGCGCGTAGAAACTCACCGGTAGCTCCTGGAACGGTTTCTACGCGCGTCACCAACCGCCCCACCGGTTGCATTCCCCCCAGTGCTCCACCCCCGTCCAGTGCTCCACCCTCGTCCCGGCGCTTCTGCACGTCCCCGGAGGGATCCCGTTGCCGAGCAAGTCTTCCTCGCGCCTCGCCGCGCTCACCGTCGCCGCCGTCTGTTCCGCGGTGTCCACGGTGGTCCTCACCTCGCCGGCCCACGCCGACGTCGTACGCATCCATGACATCCAGGGCACCACCCGGATATCCCCGCTGGCCGGCCAGAAGGTCACGGACGTGGCCGGTGTCGTCACGGCCCTGCGCACCTACGGTTCGTCGAAGGGGTTCTGGCTCCAGGACCCGAACGCGGACGACAACCCGGCCACCAGTGAGGGCGTGTTCGTCTTCACCAGCTCCGCCCCGAAGGTCGCCGTGGGCGACTCGGTCACCGTGACGGGCACGGTCTCCGAGTACGTGCCCGGCGGCGTCTCCACCGGCAACCAGTCGCTGACGGAGATCACCAAGCCGACGGTGACGGTGCTCTCCAGCGGCAACGCGGTCCCGGCCGCCACGGTCGTGGACGCCCACTCGGTCCCGGCCGCGTACGCCCCCGCCGGCGACACCGCCGCGGCCGGCTCGATCAACGCGTTGACGCTGGAGCCGACGAAGTACGCCCTGGACTACTACGAGTCCCTGGAGGGCATGAACGTCCAGGTCGCCGACGCCCGCGTGGTGACGGCCACCGACCCGTACTCCGAGGTGTGGGTCACGGTGAAGCCGCACGAGAACCGGACCCGCCGCGGCGGCACCCTCTACGGCTCGTACGACTCGCAGAACACCGGCCGCCTGCAGATCCAGTCGCTGGGTTCGACGGCCGACTTCCCGAAGGCGAACGTCGGCGACACACTGACCGGCGCCACGACCGGCCCGCTGGACTACAACCAGTTCGGCGGCTACACCCTCGTCGCGAGCGAGCTCGGCACGCTGAAGAGCGGCGGCCTGCAGCGCGAGACGACGCAGAAGCAGTCGCGCGGCGAGCTGGCGGTCGCGACGTACAACGTCGAGAACCTCGACCCGTCCGACGCCACCTTCGCCTCGCACGCCGCCGCGATCGTGAACAACCTGCAGTCGCCCGACATCGTGTCCCTGGAGGAGATCCAGGACAACAACGGCGCGACGGACGACGGCACGGTCGCCGCCGACGTGACGGTGAACAAGCTGATCGACGCGATCGTCGCGGCGGGCGGCCCGAAGTACGACTGGCGTTCGATCGACCCGGTCAACGACCAGGACGGCGGCGAGCCCGGCGGCAACATCCGCCAGGTGTTCCTGTTCAACCCGGAGCGCGTCTCCTTCACGGACCGTGCGGGCGGCGACTCCACCACCGCGGTGGGCGTCACCAAGGTGCACGGCAAGGCGCAGCTGACGGCCTCTCCCGGCCGTATCGCCCCGGCCGACACCGCCTGGAAGTCCAGCCGCAAGCCGCTGGCCGGCGAGTTCGTCTTCCGCGGCCGCACGGTCTTCGTCATCGCCAACCACCTCAACTCCAAGGGCGGCGACCAGGGACTGACCTCGCAGTACCAGCCGGTGGTACGCAGCTCGGAGGTCCAGCGCCACGCCCAGGCGACGCTGGTCAACGCGTTCGTCAAGAGCGTTCTCGACGTGCAGAAGAACGCGGACGTCATCGCGCTCGGCGACATGAACGACTTCGAGTTCTCCGACACCGCGAAGATCCTGGAGGGTGACGGCGAACTCTGGTCGGCGATCAAGTCGCTGCCGAAGAGCGAGCGTTACACGTACGACTACCAGGGCAACCAGCAGGTCCTCGACCAGATCCTGGTCAGCCCGTCGATCCGGCGCGGCTGCGACCTCGACTACGACTCCGTGCACGTCAACTCGGAGTTCAACGACCAGATCAGCGACCACGACCCGCAGGTGCTGCGCTTCAAGCCGTAGTCCTTGCAGGCGGTTTCGGTCGCCGCATGCCGACGAGCCCGGCCCCGTCGTCCGGGGGGCCGGGCTCGTCCCATGCTCGGATGAGCCGAGCGGTTCAGGCGGCGAAGGCCGCGTTCAGCCAGCCCTTCCAGGCGAGTTCGTCGGCCTGGGCGTCCGCACCGGCCGCGAAGTCATGGACGGAGATGCCCACCGGGGCGCCCCAGTGGTTGCGGCCGAAGAAGCGGATCAGGGCGTCGCCGGTGCGCAGCCCGATGAAGTACGGGTTGCGGAAGTCGACCACGGCGTCGAGGAGTTGACCGTCCGGGCCCTGCACCCGCACGCGGGCGCCCGCCTCCGTGTCCTGCGCGAGGCCGAGCGCCCGGCCGACGGTGGTGAAGGCGTCGGGGGTCGTGGACGCCTCGGGGCCGTCGAAGGTGGTGAAGGCGACCGGGCGGCGCGCGAAGTGCGTCACGTACTCGCGCAGGGTGTGCAGATAGAAGTCGTTGTGCCTGCTCGCACCGTCGTACTGGTTGTCCCAGTCGTCGACGAAGATGCCGCTGTGCACGTACCGCACCCAGGCGCGCTTGCCGCCGTCGCGGGGCTCCACGGTGTAGTCGAGCTGGTTGAGGGTCTGCTCGGAGATGCCGTCGACGTCCTCGACGCGGTTGACGTAGCGGTGCGGCGGGTCCCAGGTGGTGATCGTGGAACCGAACGGCCCTTTGCCTCCCTCGCGCGGCTCGGGGGCCTCCATCGGCCACAGCCAGCCGCCGGTGCCGTTGGTGAAGGCCTCCCACACCTCCTCGGGCGTGGCGTCGATCTCGGTCTCGCAGACGATCTCGAATTCCTTGGACATGGTGGCTCCTGAGTACTACGGGGTTACTGGTCGAGTTCCGGGGCGGGCTGGGGTTCGGCCGTGGCTTTGACCGTGGGGTGGACGGCGACGACGATCCGGTGGTCCCGGCCGCCGTCGGTGCCCGGGGCGTCGTACTTGCGGATCAGGGCGCTGACGCCCGCCGTCAGCTCCTCGATGAACGCGGCCCGGTCGGCGGCGGAGGCGAAGCGCACCTCGCCGTCGAGGGCGTAGGTCGCCAGGCGCTTGCGCGCCTTCGCCGCGCCGGTGATCAGCGTGCCGACGTCACGGACCAGCCGGGCGCCGAGCGCGAGCAGCCAGCGGGCGGAGAGCTGGTCGCGGAAGCGGTCCGGGTCGGGCTGTACGGCGGCGAGCGCGAGCGGCGAGATGACGTACGACGCGGCGGTCGCGCGCATCAGCCGCTCGGTGACGTTGCCCTTGCGGCGCTCCCCCGCCAGCTCCACCAGGCCGTGCCGCTCCAGCGCCTTGAGGTGGTAGTTCACCTTCTGCCGGGGCAGCCCGACCTTGCCGGCCAGCATGGCGGCCGACGCGGGGCCGGCAGCGAGCTCGGCCAGCAGCCGAGCCCGTATGGGGTCCAGTGAGACGGCGGCTGCCGCAGGGTCCTCGATCACGGTCACGTCCAACATGACTCCACCATCCCACCGAACACTTTTTTTGTCCAGGCGATTTCAGTTGTCGGTCGGAGTCGCCGGTCGCACCGGTCGCCGGTCGCCGGGCCAAGAATCAGGTCGGCCCCGCGATTCGCCCCCCGGATTCGGGAGACTCGCCAGGTCATGGACGAGAAGGACAGCCCCTCCGAGTTGCCCGCGCGATCCTGGCGGGATGTGGTGCGGCGCACGGCGAAGGAGTTCCAGGACGACCAACTCCCCGACCGGGCCGCCGCGTTGACGTACTACGGCGTCCTGTCGCTGTTCCCCGCGCTCCTGGTGCTGGTGTCCCTGCTGGGCGTGGTGGGGCAGCACGCGACGGACAAGATCCTCGACAACATCGGCGACCTCGCGCCGGGCCCGGCCCGGGACATCCTGCACGACGCGGTGGTGCAGCTGAGCGACAGCGGCGGCACGGGCGGCGTGCTGGCGATCGTCGGCCTGCTCGCGGCCCTGTGGTCCGCGTCCGGTTACGTCGCCGCGTTCATCCGCGCCTCGAACGCGGTGTACGACCTGCCGGAGGGCCGCCCCGTCTGGAAGATCACGCCCCTGCGGCTGGTGCTGACGATCACGTTGATGCTGATGCTCGCGGCCAGCGCGCTGATCGTGGTGTTCACCGGGCCGCTGGCCGAGCGGGCGGGCACCACGATCGGCCTGGGCGACGCGGCGATCACGGTCTGGGGCATCGCCAAGTGGCCGGTCCTGCTGCTCCTGGTGATCCTGATGATCGCCCTGCTGTACTGGGCCGCCCCCAACGTCCGTGGTCGCGGCTTCCGTTGGGTGAGCCCCGGCAGCGTTCTCGCGACGCTGATCTGGCTGGCCGCGTCCGCCGGGTTCGCCCTCTACGCGTCCAACTTCGGCTCGTACAACAAGACCTACGGCACACTCGCGGGCGCCATCGTCTTCCTGGTGTGGCTGTGGCTGTCCAACCTGGCGATCCTGCTGGGCCTGGAGTTCGACGCCGAACTGGCCCGCCAGCAGGCGATCACCGACGGACAGCCGCCCACCGAGGAGCCGTACGTCGAACCACGCGACACCCGCAAGTGGCCGCCGCGGCTGCAGGCCCTGCGCGAGGCACGGGCCCGGACGCGGCCGACCACGCCGGACGGCACGGACCCGTAGGAGACCCGGCCGGGCAACGGAAACCGGCGGAAACGGTGGGCGGGACCGCTCC
>NZ_JBEXDZ010000019.1:0-80375 GCF_040606085.1 Streptomyces sp. NPDC005485
GGCTCCCAGCTCACCAGGTCGTGGCGCCGGGCGGCTCCACGGTGCGCGATGGCGGCTGGGGCGTGGCCTGCGACACCGCCCCGCCCTCCGGTGACACGGGCCCGGGGTGGGCGCTGGCCCGTCGCCAGGACGGTCTGACCACCGCGTTGGTGAGCCTGCTCGGCGATCCGGCCGCGGACGCTCCGCACCACGGCACCGTCGCGCACACCCGCGGCCACAACGCCTACGGCCGCTACGCCGCCACTCCCCTGCTCACCTCGACGCATCCCGGCGGCACCCTGCTGCTGGTGACCCTCGTGGTCGTCACCGCCGACCCGTCCGTCCACCGCGACCCGCACGCTCTGCGCACGGGGACGCGCGCCGCGGTGACAGCCGGGAAGACCGTTGAGGTGCGCTTTCCCGACGGCCACGAGGAGCAGGTGCGCCTGGCAGCCGAGCACCGCCGGCCCCCGAGTCGTACGCCCGAATCCGGTAGGGCGTGATCCCGACCCGGTCGTCGACTACAGGAAGCGGTGCAGCGGAGCGGACTCGGTCAGCAGCATGGTCACCCGGTGGGCGAGACGCTGCCACGCCTCCTCCTGTGCGTAGGTCAGCCTCACGTCCTCGCCGTCGGCCGCTTCCACTGCCGCGAAGAGGGTGTCGGCGTCGGCGTCGGGCGTGAGGTCAACCATCGACAGGACGCGCGCCAACGCCCCGACGAGGCCCACCGCGGGCTCCGCCGCCGAAAGGACGCCGCCGTGGAGTGCGGCGGCGAGGCCTGACGGGTCGGGAAGGTCCCGCGGCGCCACCAGGGCACCGGACAGCTCGCGGAGCAGCGCGTACAGCACGTCCGTCTCCGCGGTGGGCAGGGTGAGGATGCGCAGGCCCTCGTGTTCCCAGCGGCCGTTCGGCGTCCACACCCGCGGTCCTCTCGCCACCGCGGCGGCCAGCGTTTCCCGGATGCGCAGGAAGGCGTCGAGACTGTCCGCGAACAGCCCGTGATCATCCGTCACTCGGGGGGATCCGGCCAACGGCGCCAGCAAGTGCTTCTCCACCCGGTCGCATTGGGCGGAGAGGTCCGGGTCCACGACGACGAGGCGAACTGACATGCGCTGTTCGTGCTGCTCCATGGCGAACACTCTGCCAGGCGGGTCGGACAACGGTCGCGGCGATGCCGACCTCCGCCCCGGTGTCAGGCCTCACCTTCGGGGCCGCCCTCGTCCGTCACCGACCGGACGGCTCGGCCACGTAGCATGGTCCCGGTCAGGTGGGATGCCGTGCCGCGGTGGGTGCGCCGACCTCTCGGACCGCAACAGTTGGGATCCACACGATGGACAGGACCACTGTTGGCAGGGACGATGCCAGGCCCGGCGGCCGGAGGTCGGACGGTATGCTCCCGGTCGGTCGAGAGGTGGAGCTCGGCCTGATTCTGGACTGTGTAGAGCTGGGTCGCAGCCGTCCTCAGTCCCTTCTCCTGCTGGGCGACGCCGGTGCGGGCAAGACCGAGTTGCTCCGTTTCGCGACGGAGCAGGCGAGGCTGCGGCACACACGTGTGCTGCCCGCCCAGGGCTGCGAAGCCGAGGCACAGCACTCGTTCGCTTCGCTGCACCAGTTGCTCCTCCCGGTGCTGGGCGACCTCGACCCGCTCCCGGAACATCTTCGCGACGCTCTGCGCACGGCCTTCGGGCTCGCCCCGGCCACCGGCCCGGTGGAACCCCTGCTGTTTCGCGTAGCGGTCCTGACGCTGCTGGGGCAGGTCGCGCGGACGGGCCCGGTGCTGCTGGCGGTCGACGACATCCAGCACTGCGACCGGGACTCGCTGGAAGTCCTCTCCTTCGTGACGCGACGCCTGACGACCGAGCCTGTGGCCGTACTGCTCGCCGCACGCGGCGAGGTGCCCCCGCCGGGTGTGGCCCCTGGTCTCACGGTGCTCTCGCTCGGCCCGCTGTCGGATCAGTCGGCGGCCCAGCTCCTGGATTCACTGCCCGGTGCGCCCACCGGGGGCGCCAGGCTGGACCTGCTCCGGCAGGCGGAGGGCAATCCGCTGGCGATCATCGAGCTGTGCCAGGCCCTGCGCACCGGTGGCGCTTCCGCACTGTCCAGCGACGGCAGGCCACGGACCTCGCGCATCCAGCAGATGTTCGCCGCCCAGCTGACGGGGCTGCCCGCGGCGACGCAGCGCGCCGTGCTGTATGCGGCGGCCGCTTCGGAGCAGGAGGAGCTGACGACCGTCATGGCCGCGTTGGGAGCCGGCCAGGACCTCGCGGTGTGGGAGCCGGCGGAGGAAGCGGGCCTGGTCAGCGTCACCGCCGGCCGTGTCGTCTTCCGGCACCCGCTGATCCGGACCGCGGCCTTGCAGCGCGAGCACGCTCAGCAGCGGCAGCAGGCCCACCAGGACCTGGCAGCGGTCCTCGGCGAGCACCCGTCCCGTCAGGCCTGGCACCTGGCAGGAGCGGCCATCGGCCCGGACGAGTCGGTGGCCACGGCCCTGGAGAACACCGCCCTGCTCGCCCAACGAAGGGGAGGCCTCTTCGCCACCGCCAAGGCGTTCGAGCTGGCCGCACGTTTCAGCCCCTCCGACGACGACCGTGCCCGCCGCCTCGCCAAGGCCCTGACGGCCGCGAACGACTTCGGAGACCCTGCCTGGGTGCGCGAGCTGTACGCGCGTTTCGCCGCGGTCAATCGCGACGCCGACCTGCTGCGCATCGCCACCTCCGCGACGAGCTGGGCGCTGTCGCTCTCCTCGTTCCAAAGAGAGGCCTTCGACCTCGTGCTGGACGTGTGGGAGCGCCATCCCCCGCGCGGCAGCAGGGTGGCCCTCACACTGACCGCGATCGCCGCCGGGATCGCCCATCAGTCCGGACTGACGGCACACCGGCAGGTGCTGCCGGGGATGCTCGAACAGATCGCACGGATCGAGCAGACCGAACGGCACGAGCTCGACGAGGCGGAACCCCACCACCACTATCTCGTTCCGGACGAGGTGGTCACCTCCCTCAAAGCGGTCGTTCTGACCTTGAGCGACCCTGCCGCGCACGCCCGCGGCCTGCTGAGCAGTCCGACTGCTCTGCCACGCGTCTCAGCTGCCCATGGTCTGGCGACGTTGACCTACTTGAACCAGATCGCCTCACTCGCCTACTTCGCCGACGAGTCGGACCAGTGTGTGGATCTCTTCCGGCAGACGTTCGCGCCTCTCCAGGCGCACGGCGCCATGGGCCCGGCAACGGGCTACTTCGCTCTGCAGGTGGACTCCCTGCTGAGCACCGGACGATGGGCCGAGGCAGCGGAGCTGATCGAGGAGGCACATGCCTTCGCCGTGGTCCGCAGGATGACGTACGTCGAAATGGATCTCGAAGCCCTGCGGGTCACCCTGCGTGCCCTGCGCGGGGAAAGCAAGCCGGGGATCGTACTCACCGGCTCCCACTGGCACTCCGTCAGCCTCGACGAGAACCGGGCCACGCACGCCCGGATGCTGCGGGCCCGCGGTGCTACCGCGATGGACCTCGGTGACTGTGAGAACGCCTTCCGCCACTTCCGTTCCCTGTTCGCGGACGACGGTGCGCCCCTGCACTACTTCCTCTCCAGCCGGTCCATCGCCGTCCTCGCCGCCGCCGCTCAGCGGATCGGCCGGCAGGAGGAAGCGGCGCGCATCCTCGCGGCGGTTCGCGCACACGAGGGAGCCCGGCCTACGACCAGGATGAAGCTGCTCATGCACCATGCGGCGGCCCTCGTCGACGAGGAGGCCGACACCGAGCACCACTTCCGGCTGGCCGTCGTCAACCCGGTGGCGGACCAGTGGCCGATGGAACGTGCCCAGGCACGCCTGAACTACGCGATCTGGCTGCGCAGACGCAGACGGCCGCTGGAAGCCCGCACCCAACTCGCGAGCGTCCTGGAGGCCGCGACCCGCCTCGGCGCCAAGTCCCTGACGGAGCAGGCCCATGGCGAGCTGCGCGCCAGCGGCGTAGCCTCTGCTCCGGCATCCGCTGATCCACTGGCGGAACTGACCGCCCAGCAGCAGCAGATCGTCCGGCTCGCGGCGAACGGACTGTCCAACCGTGAGATCGGGGCCCAGCTCCTGCTGTCCCCGCGCACCGTGGGTTCGCACCTGTACAACGTCTATCCCAAGCTCGGCATCAGCAGCCGCCATCAACTGCGCGACATACTCGAAAGTGACTGAAGGGACGGTTGAGAGATGAGTGGGATGCGGCCGGACCCCGAGCGGGGCACCGACGCGAACAGCCCGTCCGTCATCGCCCTCGAACCGTTGGCACGAAGGCTCCTCGAGGCGTCGTCCGCACCACCCTTCCTGCATGAGCTGGGACCCGTCGACGGCCGACAGGCACTGCTGGAGTCCCAGGGTCATGAGATCGACGACTTCGAGGTGGATGTCACCTTCCAGGCAGCGCCCGTGGGACCGTCCGGCCTGGTGGGCTTCTGGATCTTCCGGCCGGCCCGGGCGAAGGGACCGCTGCCGACCGTGTTCTACGTCCACGGCGGCCGGTGGATGCTGGGAGACGCGCAGACCCACGCCCGTCTGATCAGCGAAATCGTGCTGGGCACAGGTGCGGCGGCCCTCGTCCCGGAATACAGCCGGACGCCCGAGGCCCGCTATCCCGTGGCTGTCGAGGAGTGCTATGCACTGCTGATCTGGGCCGTCGGGCAGTCCAGTGAGCTCAGCCTGGACACGAGTCGGCTGGCGGTTGCCGGGGACTGCGCGGGCGCCACGATCGCCACAGCGCTCACGATGATGGCGAAGCAGCGCGGTGGCCCGCGCATCCAAGCCCAGCTCCTGTACTACCCGATCACGGACGCACGCTGCGACAGCCCCTCCCAGCGGCAGTTCGCCCGCGGGTACCTGCTGACCCAGGAGGCGCTGCACTGGTACTGGGAGCAGTACACCGACGATCCCGAGGAACAGGCCGAGCCGACCGCCTCCCCACTGCGCGCGAGTCCCGCCGAGCTCGCGGGTCTGCCACCGGCGCTCGTCGTCACGGCGGAGGCCGACGTGGCCCGGGACGAGGGCGAGCAGTACGCCGACCAGCTGCGCCGTGCGGGTGTCGAGGTGACCGCTGTCCGCTTCCTGGGCACGGTGCACGACTTCGTGTCGCTGACCTCGTTGCGCGAGAGCCCCACGACACAGGCAGCGGTGGGCCAGGGCTGCGCGTTCCTGCGCCGGCTGCTCGGCTGAGCACGCCCGGGAGACTGCGGAGTCCGACGCACGGACCAGTCAGCCGACTGATGCGTTCGTCCCCCTGCTGACGGCACGCTGGCCCCATGCCTGCGATCACTGTCTCCCCCCGATGGGGCGGCGGCACCGGCCTCGACGTCACTGCGACGCCACGGAGCCAGGTGCTGTCCACGCATTCGGTGCCGCGCCGAGAGAGCCTGGCCTACTGGCACGACGCGGTCCTCGCGACGCTCGTCGGCATGGACATCTTCGCCGAGGGCGGCACCTACAACGCGACGATGCGCACGGACCAGCTCGGAGACTTGCAGATCATCACGGTCGACTGCGATCCGGGAGAGGTCTACCGAGCGCCGCGCTTCATCGCCCGCGGCGACGGCGAACAGATATTCGTCGCTCTGCAGGACACTGGTATCGCCCAGGTCGAGCAGGACGGCCGCTCCACAGAACTGCATCCGGGGGACGTCTCCTTCTACGAAACCATCCGCCCCTTCCGCACGCGCTATCCGCAGCGCTTCCGGATGCGGGTCTTCGCCGTGCCGCGGCGCCTGCTCGGCCAGTCGGAGGCGGATCTGCAACGGATCACGGCCAGGGCCCTGCGCCCGACGGCGGGGCTTGCGGCGGTGCTCTCGCCGTTCATGGCACGGCTGGCCGACACCTGCGCCTCCTACTCCGGAGCGATCGCCCATGGGCTGGGCAGCAGCGCTGTGAATCTCCTGGCCGCCGTCGCCCAGGAACAACTCGGCAAGAGCTCGGCCGACGGCCCCGGAACCGATCAGGTTCTTCTCCTGCGTGTACAGACGTTCATCCGCTGGCATCTGAGCGATCCCGACCTGACGCCCGCGGTCATTGCCCGAGCTCATCAGATCTCCGTGCGTTATCTGCACCGCCTGTTCGAGAACGAGGGCACCACGGTCTGCCGTTGGATCCGGGAACTCCGGTTCGAGGAGTGCCGCAGGGAGCTGGCGAGCCCTGGGGTGGCGAGCGCGGGCATCGGCGCGGTCGCCCGTCGCTGGGGATTCACCAGCGCGACCCACTTCAGCCGGGTGTTCCGGAGCCGGTACGGCATGCCTCCGACGGAATGGCTGCTGCGTGAACGTACCCAAGGCTCCCGTGAGGAGGACCGGTGCCCCGTCCCCAGCCACTGAGCCCGGCACTGCACCTGTCCCTCTCCACGGAAACGGGCCCGCCCACAGACCGGATGACCTCCTGGAAGCAGGCCCTGTCCAGGGCTTTCGTCAGCCTGGAGGTGCTCGTCGACAATCCGGGGGCGTGGCGGGCGTCGGTGTACGCCGACCGGATCGGTCCCCTGCAGATCGCGACGGAGGAGTCCGATCCGGTCAAGTTCATGCGCACGCCCGAGGAGATAGCCTCGGACAACCAGGCGTACATCTTCGCCCGCCTCCAACTGCACGGCACGGTGGCACTGTTCCAGGACGGCCGCTCGACAGAACTGCGTCCTGGACTCCTCGCCTTCTACGACGCCGGCCGCCCGTTCAAACTCGTCATGTCCGAGCGCTACCGCTCCTGTGTCCTGATGATGCCCCGCCAGTTGCTGCGGCTGGACGACACGCAGGTACGACAGCTCACCGCCACGCCCGTCGGCGACGCCCCCGGCGGGCCCGCCGCGCTCCTCCTGCCGCTGCTGTCCGGTCTGGTGGCGGAGGTCCCCGCGACGGCGCCGCCCCTGCGGGAGAAGCTCGCCCGTACCATCGCGGATCTCCTCGCCACCTTGGCCGCGGGCCAGTTGACCACGCCCGGTTTCTCTCCGGCCGGGGCAGGTCCGACGCTGCTCGATCAGGTGAAGGCATCCGTCGAGCGCCGACTCGGCGAGCCGGAGCTGTCCCCTCGGCTGCTCGCCGACGAGCACAACATCTCGCTGCGCTACCTGCACAAGCTCTTCCATGAACAGGGCACCACCGTGGGCCGCTGGGTGCGACAGCGCCGACTGGAGGCCTGCAAGGAGGAGCTGGCTCGGCACGACGGAACGGACAGGGTGATCGGCACCGTCGCCGCACGCTGGGGATTCTCCAGCCCCGCCCACTTCAGCCACGTCTTTCGCAGCGCCTACGGAATGTCACCGGGCGAGTGGCGCAGCACCGCCGCCGGGGCAGCCCGGAGCCGCTGAGCACACCGGAAGCCGGACAGAAGGCGAAGACCCGCGCACTCCCTGTCCCGACGGAAGACCCCCTTCACGTTCGGCGCACCCACGGCCCGGCAGCGGTCACCTGATCGGGCTACTCGTTTCGCTCCCGGTCAGCCGACGCGGCGAGGAGCGACGACACTGGGAGGCGACGGACAAGCTCTGCCGGGGCTTCGCCGAACTGCTTCCCGCCTTCGATCCGGCCTTCCCGGCACGAGCACATCGAGGAGGCTGACCGGGTTGTTCGACGAACCCTCGTCGCCGCGCGTCGCCATGCTGCTGCGCCGGATTCTCGATGACACCGAGGCCGCCGTCGGCGTCCTCGACACGGAGCTGCGCTACCGGTACGTCAATCCCACGCTCGCCCGGATGAACGGTGTCGCGGCCGCCGAGCACCTCGGCCGTTCCATCGCCGAGATCGTCCCGGACATCGATGCGGGCGAGGACGTGATGCGCCGAGTCCTCAAGGACGGCCGGCCGCGCGAGATCGTCTCCAGCGGGCACACCCGCGCCGAATCGCCGCTGGAGCGCCGCTACTGGCATGGCGCCTACCACCGTCTGGAGGCACCGGACGGCGCCGTACTCGGTGTCGTGGGGATCATCCTGGAGATCTCGGCGGCGCGGGAGCAGCAGCGCGCGCTGGAGCAGGCCCGCGAACGGCTGGCCCTGCTGGACGCGGCCGCCACCCGGATCGGCACCACCCTCGACATGGACACCACCTGCGGCGAGCTGGCCGACTTCCTGGTGTCCCGTATCGCTGACGTGGCAACGGTGGAGGTGTTCCCGCAGACGGGGTCCGCCCGCAGGCCCGGCGGCGGAGTACTGCGGCTGCGCCGGGCCGCGATGGCTTCCGTACCGGAGTTGCGCGAGGCGGTACGACGCTTCGGCCCGCCGGGTTCGTACGTCGACTACCAGCCGGGGTCCACGATCCCGCGCTGTCTGGACGCGAGGCTGCCGATCATCGAGAACCTGCTCGCGGACGCGGAGTTGGGCCGCTCCGCCCCGCAGCCCGACCGGGTCGCCGCCTACCGGAAACTGGGCATCCACTCGGCGCTCGTCGTCCCGCTCACGGCTCGCGACCACGACGTCGGCACCGTCACCCTGATCCGGGCCGGCGACTCACCCGCGTTCGGCGCGGAGGACGCGGTGGTCGCGCTGGACCTGGCGGGCCGGGCCGCGATCAGCCTGGACAACGCGCGGCGCTACACGGCCGAGCACAACGCGGTCGTCGAGTTGCAGCGGGCGATGCTCGCCGAGCCGGGCCTGCCGCATCCGGACGTGGAGATCGCGCACCGGTACCGGCCCGCCGGGCGGCGCGTGCTCGTCGGCGGCGACTGGTTCGAGATCGTCGCGCTGCCGGGCGGCCGGACCCTGATGGCGGTCGGTGACGTGATGGGCCATGGTCTGGAGGCGGCGGTGGAGATGAGCCGCTACCAGGCGATGCTGCGGGTGGCGGCGAGCGAGGACCTGCGGCCGGACCGGATCCTGGAGCGGATGGACGTTCTGCTGGCACAGGTCGGCGTGCAGCGGCCGGCGACGTGCGTGATCGCCGTCGCCGACCCTTCCGAAGGTTCATGTCTGTACGCCAGTGCCGGGCATCTCCCGCCCGCCGCCGTCGCTCCCGACGGCACGGTCGTTCTGGTCCCGGTGCCACCCGGCCCGCCCCTCGGCATGGGCTTCGGCGGCTACGCGACCATGGCCGCCCCGTGCCGCCCCGGCCACACCCTGCTGCTCTACACGGACGGTCTGGTCGAGCGCCGCTCCGAGGACATCGACGCCTCCCTCGCCCGCCTCACCGGCCTCCGGCTGAGCGGTCGGGAGTCGACGGAAGAACTCCTCGACCGCCTGCTCGACGACGTCGCCCCGCCCGCCGCGGAGGACGACTTCGCGATCCTGGCGGCACGGATACACCCGAACCGGCCGGAAGGCTGACGCACCCGGTCAGCGCCTTGCCGCCGGCGCGGGGACAGGTCCGGCCCGGGGCGACGCACGCCTCCGGGCCAGATCCGTCGTACCTAAAGGCGATCCGCCTACGCCTCGCTCGCCTTGAGCATGTCCTCACGCTCAACGATCTTCACGCGCTCGCGGCCCTGCGGTGTGCCGAGGGCCTTCTCCGCGGCGTCGAGCCGGTACCAGCCCTCCCACGTCGTGAAGCGCACGTTCCGCTCGGCGAGGAACGCGTCCACGGCCTCCGGTGCGGGCGAAGTCGGCTCGTGCAGACGGCCGTTCTCGTGGTCGTCCAGCAGGCTGGCGACCGTCTCGTTCGCGTCGCCCTTGGTGTGGCCGATCAGGCCCACCGGGCCACGGCGGATCCAGCCGGTGACGTACGTCGACTGCAGGTGCTCGCCGGTGTCCTCGAGCACCCGGCCACCCTTGTCAGGCACTGTGCCCGACTCGACGTCCCAGGGCAGCTTGGCCAGCGGGTCGGAGAGATAGCCGACGGCGCGGTAGATCCCGGTGACGTCCCAGTCCTTGAACTCACCGGTGCCCTTGACGTTGCCGGTGCCGTCCAGGGCCGTACGTTCGGTGCGCAGGCCGACGACCTTGCCGTCCTCGCCGAGGATTTCGGTCGGCGACTCGAAGAAGTGCAGGAACAGCTTGTGCGGCCGTTCGCCGACATCGCGGATCGCCCAGTTCTCCAGCGTCTTGGCGACCATGTCGGCCTGCTTGTTGCCGCGCCGTGTCGCGATCGAGCCTTCGTCGTAGTCGATGTCCTCGGGGTCGACGATGACCTCGATGTTGGGCGAGTGGTCCAGTTCGCGCAGTTCCATCGGGCTGAACTTCGCCTGGGCCGGGCCGCGTCGGCCGAAGACGTGGATCTCGCGGGCCTTGTTGGCCTGCAGCCCCTCGTGGACGTTCGGCGGGATCTCGGTGGGCAGCAGTTCGTCGGCCGTCTTGGCCAGGATGCGTGCCACGTCCAGGGCGACGTTGCCGACACCGAGGACGGCGACCTTCTCGTCCTGCAGCGGCCAGGTCCGCGGTACGTCCGGGTGGCCGTCGTACCAGGAGACGAAGTCCGCGGCGCCGTAGGAGCCGTCGAGGCCGAGGCCGGGTATGTCCAGGGCCCGGTCGGCGGTGGCACCCGTCGAGAAGATCACCGCGTCGTAGAAGGCACGCAGGTCGTCCAGGCTGATGTCGCCGGGGTAGTCGACGTTGCCGAAGAGGCGGATCTGCGGCTTGTCGAGCACCTGGTGGAGGGCCGTGATGATGCCCTTGATGCGCGGGTGGTCGGGGGCGACACCGTAACGGATCAGACCGAACGGGGCCGGCATGCGCTCGAAGAGGTCGATGGAGACACCGGGCTCGGTGGCGGCCATCGGGGACTTCAGCAGCGCGTCGGCGGCGTAGATCCCAGCGGGTCCGGCACCGACGATGGCTACCCGCAGGGGGCGGGGCATGATCAGGTTCCCTTCGAGCGGCGATAACTGACTCGTCCGCAACCGTAGACTAAGGCAAGCCTTAGTTAGCACCCGGGTCCGATCTATGCCCCCATAAGGCCGGCTTATGAGGTGGCAAACCCTGCCTAGGGGCAGGGATATCACAGGCGGAGAGAGGGCCGACCAGTCGGCCCCACCGCGGACGGACACCCTCCTCTCAGCCCACCGCCACCGGCGACGACCCGCCCGCCACGACCTTGCGGGCTGCGCCGGTGCCGTCCGCGGGGACGCTCCAGATGTCGCTCCTACGACCGCCGCCCGCACCCGGCAGGGCGTACGCGACGGTGCTGTTGTCCAACCAGGCCGCCTGGTCGTCGACGCTGCGGGTCTCGGCGAGCGCGGTCTCCCGCATGGTCCGCAGATCGAGGACGTACAGCCGCCACGGCGCGGACGGCTCGTCGGACACCTTCTTCTTGAAGGCGATCCTGGTGTTGTCGGGCGACAGGGACGGACACTCGGCGTTCCGCCGCAGCGCCTTCGCCGACCAGTGCTTCATGTCGCCCGCCACGAGGTAGGTGCGGCCCTTGGTGGAGACCGTCGCGTAGAAGCGGTTGTCGTCGCGGGCGAAGGTCATCCCCCAGTAGTTGAGGTCGGGGGCGTGATGGCGGACGCCGTCGATGGTGAGAGGGATCTCCTCCATGGACTTGATGAGGTAGCCGGTGCGCAGGTCGAGGACGGCGGTGCGGGTGGAGAAGGCGGTGGTGGCGTAGGAGTCGCCGGTGGCGAACACCGTCCAGGCCAGCATCCGCCCGGAGGCGGAGACACGGGCCCGGGTCGGAATGCCCGGCACAGTGATCCGCCGCACCTCGCGCAGCCGCCGGTCGAGCACGATCGCGTACGTCCTCGGCAGCACCCCGGGCTTGGCACGCAGGCAGAGCGCGGTGCCCCCTGCCGCGTAGAACCGGTCGCAGGCGGGGCCGCCGGCGGTGCGGGCAACGGTGGTGCCGGCACCGGGAGTTGCGGCGCGAGGCTGGTGCGCGACGCGTCCGGTGGCCGTGTCCCGGAAGTACAGTGCGGGCCCGCCGAGGGTGAACGAGGCGTCGGCGCCGGCCTGTTGGCCGCCCGCGCGGGTTTCGGCGTGCAGTGCGTACCCCACGGAACCGGCCGCGAGGAGCAGTACCGCGGCCACCAGGACGGCGATACGTGCCCGGGGTCCGAGGGGGCTCGGGGGTCCGGGGAGTCCGGCAGTCATACGGTCCGCCTCTCAGGTGTCTGATCCACTGGTGGCCCTGCAGAGGCCGGGGTGCGCGGCAGCAGTGCCCAGCCGCCCGCGAGGGCGGCGAGCAGGATCGCTGTCGCCGCCCAGAGGGCGGGGCTCGGCCCCCACACCGTCCACGCGGCGCCGAAGCCCGCCGCGGCGAGCATGCGCGACAGCACCTGACCGGTCTGGAGCAGGGCGAGCCCGCTCGCGCGGCCGTCCGTGGGCAGCACGGATCCGGCGAGGGCCATCAGCACCCCGTCGGTGGTGGCGTAGAAGACGCCGAGCAGTACGAGGACCGGTGCGAGGACGAGCAGGGGTGGGCCGGCGACGGGGGCGAGGAGCGTGACGTACACGCCGAGCAGCGCGAGGTGGCCGGACAGGAACGGGATGCGTCTCCCGATCCGGTCCGCGACACGGCCGGCCGGGACGGCGAGCAGCAGGTAGCACGCGGCCGCGCCGAGCGGCAGCAGCGGGAACCAGCCGACAGGGAGATGGAGTCGGTGCTGCAGCAGGAGGTAGACGAAGGCGTCACCGATCGTGGCGGTGCCCAGCAGCGCGGCGGCCCCCAGTATGCGCCGGAAGGCAGGATCTCGCAGGGCACCGAATGGCTTTGTCCTACGTGGAGTTGGGGCCGGAAGCGGTGATACCGGTCGGTGCCCGGGAACGTACAGGACGAGGAGCAGCACGCCGAGCAGGCCGACGCAGAAGCTGACGACGAACACCGCGTCGTAGGCGTCGGCGGTCGCGCCGAGCAGGGCGAACGCTGCGAGCGGCCCGAGCAGGGCGCCCGTGGTGTCCATGGCCCGGTGCACACCGAAGGATCGGCCGAGTGCGTCGGGCGGGCTGTTGAGGGTGATCAGGGCGTCGCGGGGCGCGGTGCGGATGCCTTTGCCGATCCGGTCGGTGGCCAGGGCAGCCGCGATGCCGGTGGCGGCGCCGCCCGCGAGCAGCAGGCCGAGCCGGGAGCAGGCGGAGAGGGCGTAGCCGATTCCTGCGACCCGTTTGTGCCGGTGGCCGCGGTCGGCGGCGTGTCCCGCGAGCAGCCGTACGATCGCGGAGCCGCCGTTGAACAGGCCGTCCAGGAAGCCGAATTGGAGGGGTGAGAGACCCAGTCCGAGGACGAGGTAGAGCGGTAGCACCGCGGTGACCATCTCCGAGGAGATGTCGGTGACGAGGCTGACCGCGCCGAGTGCCAGGACGGTGCCGGGGACGCGTCGGCCCGTTCCGCCGGTGGCGGGCGGGGCCGACGCGTCCCGGCGGCCTGTGGTCGCCAGGTACATCAGTGGCAGGTGTACTTCGGGCTGGTGTCCTTGGTCTGTCCGTCGGTGCCGACGTAGGTCCAGCCGTAGCCGGAGTCGGTGAAGTCCAGTTTCAGGACGCCGTATTGACCGCTGATCCGCTTCTGGCTGTTGGGCTGGACGTTCTCGATCGGGTAGGGCTCGGCACCGCCCATCCCACCGACGATCTCGGTGATTCCGTCGGCCGTGGCATGTCCGTCGGGGTCCTGCGGGGCGAAGCGCTCGTAGTGGTGGTCGTGGCCGTTGAGCACGAGGTCGGCCCGGGCGCCGTAAAGGATCTTCCAGACCGGCTTGCTGACCGGGTCGTTGCCGTGTCCGCCCGAGGAGTACAGCGGGTGGTGCCAGTAGGCGGCGATGCACGCCTTGCTGTTCTGGGTGAGGTCGGCCTTGAGCCAGTCGATCTGGGCGCTCTGGTCGAAGGAGTTGGAGTCGAGGGCGATGAAGTGCCAGTTGCCTTCGTCGAAGCTGTAGTAGCTCTTGCCCTGGGGGTAGGCGATCGCCCCGAAGTACGCCTTGTA
The DNA here is from genome assembly GCF_040606085.1 of Streptomyces sp. NPDC005485. Taxonomy (NCBI): domain Bacteria; kingdom Bacillati; phylum Actinomycetota; class Actinomycetes; order Kitasatosporales; family Streptomycetaceae; genus Streptomyces; species Streptomyces sp. NPDC005485. The sequence goes on from NZ_JBEXDZ010000019.1 coordinate 13,765, forward strand.
GCCGACCAGCGAGCCTGCCGGGTCGTACGTCTCGTGGTTGCCCGGCACCGGGTGCGTCTTGCCCTTGAAGGCGCCCCAGGTCTTGTCGTAGTAGGCGCGATAGTCGGCGATCCGGGCGTCGTCGTACTGGTTGTCGCCCATCGTCAGATAGAACTTCGGGTTGATCCGCTGGGCCAGCGCCGCGGTCTTGGGGTGGGCGCAGCCGCTGTCGGAGGCGGTGCACTGCGCGGCGATGTCACCGGCGGCGACCACGGTGAAGGCCCCGGTGGGCGGGGGCCCGTCGTCGAAGGTGCCGTACACCTCGACCTCGTACAGCGAGTAGCCGTACGAGGTGCCACGTGCGGTGCCGTACACGCGCAGGTAGCGGCCCTGGCCGGAGAGGCCGGACCAGTCGTCGGTGCCGCCGTTGCCGGCTGTCTCGCTCGCGAGGCGGGTCCAGGTGGTGCCGTCCGCAGAGATCTCGACCCGGTAGGCCTTGGCGTACGCGGCCTCCCAACGCAGCGCCACCCGTGTGACGTCGGCGGTGGCGCCGAGGTCGACGCGTATCCACTGGGGGTCCTTGCCCTCGGCGCTCGCCCAGCGGCTGGCCGGGTCGCCGTCGACGGCGTTCTGCGGACCGAGGCCGGAGCTCTCGGCGGAGGAGGCGGTGGGGCTGCCGCGTGAGATGAGGGGATCGGCGGCGGCGCCCGCCCGGTCGGGATAAGCGAGCAACAGGCCGCCGACGAGGAGGAGTACGGCGGCGACGATCACGCCCACCGTACGGCGCCGCGCGGGCGTGAAGGGCGGAGCTGAGGCGTTCAGGCGCATCCCTGAAACTCCCTGGCCTTGGAGTGGCGAGAGCTGGACACCGGTGCGTGACCGCCCGCCCCGACCGGTGTGCGGGCAGGGGGGCGTCACGGCGGCCGGGTCAGAGCTCTCGCTGAGCGCGTCATGCCCATATGCGTCGGGCACCGCGCCGAGCCACCGCCGGGGATGCTAGCGAATAGGAAACCTTCTTACCAGTCCCCGGCGTTCATCGATCTCCCCCGGGTCAGTCGGTGCCGAACTCCATCGCGGCGCGGTCGAGCATCTGGTCGTCGTCCTCGACCGTGCCACGGGAGGCGATGATCTCGGCGCCACCCTCGGGCATCGCACCGATCAGCCCGGTGGAGGCGGCCTGGGCGGCACCGATGAGCGTCGCGTGCGTGTTGCCGACGATGCCCAGCCCGGCGTACTGCTCCAGCTTGGCGCGCGAATCGGCGATGTCCAGGTTGCGCATGGTGAGCTGGCCGATCCGGTCCACCGGGCCGAACGCCGAGTCCTCGGTGCGCTCCATGGAGAGCTTGTCCGGGTGGTAGCTGAACGCCTGTCCGGAGGTGTTCATGACCGAGTAGTCCTCGCCGCGGCGCAGCCGCAGCGTCACTTCGCCGGTGACCGTCGTACCCACCCAGCGCTGCAGCGACTCGCGGATCATCAGCGCCTGCGGGTCGAGCCAGCGGCCCTCGTACATGAGACGGCCCAGGCGCCGGCCCTCGTTGTGGTACTGCGCCAGGGTGTCCTCGTTGTGGATCGCGTTGACCAGACGCTCGTACACGGCGTGCAGCAGCGCCATGCCGGGCGCCTCGTAGATACCGCGGCTCTTCGCCTCGATGATCCGGTTCTCGATCTGGTCCGACATGCCCAGGCCGTGGCGTCCGCCGATGGCGTTGGCCTCCATCACCAGGTCGACCGGGGAGGCGAACTCCTTGCCGTTGATCGTGACCGGGCGGCCCTGGTCGAAGCCGACCGTGACGTCCTCGGCGGCGATCTCGACCTCGGGGTCCCAGAACCGCACGCCCATGATCGGGTCGACGGTCTCGACGCCGGTGTCCAGGTGCTCCAGGGTCTTGGCCTCGTGGGTGGCACCCCAGATGTTGGCGTCGGTCGAATACGCCTTCTCGGTGCTGTCGCGGTAGGGGAGGTCGTGGGCGAGCAGCCACTCCGACATCTCCTTGCGGCCGCCCAGCTCGTGAACGAAGTCCGCGTCGAGCCACGGCTTGTAGATGCGCAGGTGCGGGTTGGCGAGCAGGCCGTAGCGGTAGAACCGCTCGATGTCATTGCCCTTGAACGTCGAGCCGTCGCCCCAGATCTGCACGTCGTCCTCGAGCATCGCCCGGACCAGCAGGGTGCCCGTGACGGCGCGGCCGAGCGGCGTCGTGTTGAAATAGGCACGCCCGCCCGAGCGGATGTGGAAGGCACCGCATGTGAGCGCTGCCAGGCCCTCCTCCACCAGCGCCGCGCGGCAGTCGACCAGACGCGCGATCTCGGCGCCGTACGCCGACGCACGGCCGGGCACCGACGCGATGTCGGGCTCGTCGTACTGGCCGATGTCGGCCGTGTAGGTGCACGGGACGGCGCCCTTGTCGCGCATCCACGCGACCGCGACGGAGGTGTCGAGGCCCCCGGAGAAGGCGATGCCGACGCGCTCGCCGGTGGGCAGGGAGGTGAGAACCTTAGACATAGGAAGAGTATGCGCCATCACGCATGATCATGCAATATCGACCCGGACGGAACAGCCCCGGACGGAACAGCTCGATGATCGGAGCGGACCCCGCATGACCCTCGCAGAAACGCGCCGCCTTCTCGTGCAGGCCCGCGGCGAGCCCTCCCCCGTGTACGAGTCGTACGAGTACGGCTACGGGCCGTACCAGGACTGGACGCACGACGAGGACATCGACACGTTCACCGGCCACGTGCCGTTGGACGAACCCGAGCTGGGCCTCCCGGAGGATCTCGCCGAGACCCTGCGCTCGTGGTCGCTGTCCCGGCCGCCGGAGGGGTCCGACTCCCGGGCGGAGCTGAGCGAGCACGTCAAGCAGGGCGCTGCGGTTGCCCACCGCCTGGCCAGGCATCTGGGCCCGGCAGCGGCTGTGCGCTACTGGGACGAGCAGCACAGCAGGTCGCACGGGATCTGCTGGGGCTGCGACCGTCCGCACGCTGAAGGCGACGGCCACGGCAGGCCGCCGCACCCGGTCCACATCGAGGTCGACGGCGAATACCGGTTCGCCCCGCTGCGCTCCGACGGATTCGGGGACTTCTTCCCCGACGATCCCGCCGCCGCCCTCCACCTGTCCGAAGAGTTGAACACCGCCCTGTACGCGTGGGCGGGCAGGATCAACACCACCCTCGACCTGCTGATCCGCGACCGCGACGAGGCCAAGTACGACGACGAGTGGCAGCGGCTGTTCCGCGAAGGCAAGGATCTGGCGCGACTGGTCGCCCACGAGATCGGCCCCGCCCGGACGGTCACCTACAAAGGCCTGGCGCACGGCGGCCCGACCGTCCTGACGTCGGTCACCTGGCAGGGTGACCGGGAGTTGTAGACGCGGGTCGGGCGCGACCGGCCCCGTGCGGGTCCGGGCGGCACGCCGCCCGGACCCGGCGTTGACCGGGCCCGTCAGCGGCCCATCAACGCGAAGATCCCCCAGCCCAGGTATTCACGCTCGTAGCGTGCGTAGCGGGCGGGTCCTTCGGTGAGTTCGGCCCGTATCTCGGCGGCCAGTTCGTCGTCGGGGTTCCGGTCGAGCCAGCGACGCAGGTTGAGCCACTCGGCCGCCCGGTAGCGGTCCCAGCTGTCCTGGTCGGCCAGCACCATCTCCACGACGTCGTACCCGAGACTGCCGAACTGCTCGATCAGCTCCGGCAACGACCGGAAGTCGCTCTCACTGACGGCATGGCACGCTTCGAGGGTGTCCTGGTCCGGCGGCTGCCGACGCCAGTACGGCTCGCCGATCAGCATCACCCCGCCTGGGCGGAGGCTGTGGCTGAGCAACTCGACCGTGCCGGCGGCGCCGCCTCCGATCCAGGTGGCGCCGATGCACGCGGCGAGATCGACCGGCTCGTCCGCGATGTAGCCGGCGGCGTCGCCGTGGACGAAGTCGACACGGTCGGCGACCCCCAGTTCGGCGGCACGGGCACGGGCCTTCTCGGTGAACACCGTGCTGATGTCCACCCCGGTGCCGGTGATGAGGTGGTCGCGGGCCCAGGTGCAGAGCAGCTCGCCCGACCCGCTCGCGAGGTCGAGCACACGCGTCCCGGGCTCCGGGTCGAGGGCCCGGCCCAGCGTGGCGAGTTTGTCAGTGGTGATCGGGTTGTGGACGCGGTGACTGCTCTCGCGGATGGTGAAGATACGTGGAAGATCCACAGAAGTGATTCCTTGGGTTCGAAGAGATCCTGGCGTTTTCGGAGGACAGCCGGTCACTGTCGGCCGCCGCTGCTCGGACCGTCATCACATGCACCCCGCCAAAGCGTGGGGACCGCGAAAACCCTGCCGCCTTCGCACCCCTGTGGACTTCGAACCCGGGCGACGCTAGGACGCCACGGGCCGAGGTGTCCACTGGTTTTCGCCGCCGACGTCGCTCCCACGCCTACGAGTTCGGTACCCGCGGCTGCCTCGGTCGGGGGTTCCCACTCCCTACCCTCATCGTCGAGGATGAGCCGCATGACCAGCCCCAGCAGAAGAGCGCAGTTGTTCACCGCCGAGGAGAACGACCCCCGGTTCAGCGGTCCCGCGACGGGCGACGAGCGGCGCATGCTCGTCGACTTCCTGGGAGCTCAGCGCAGGACGCTGGAGCTCAAGTGCGCGGGCGTGGAAACGGAGTTGGCCCGTCGGGCAGTGGAACCGTCCACGCTCTCCCTGCTCGGCCTGGTCCGGCACCTCGCCGATGTGGAGCGCCGCTGGTTCCGGCAGGTTCTGGCCGGGCAGGACACGCCGCTGCTGTTCTCCTCACCGGCCGCCCCCGACGGGGACTTCGACGGTGCGGTGGCCGACCCGTCGGGTGTCGCGGCGGCATGGGAGGCCTGGCATGCCGAGGTGGCGTTCGCCGAGCGCTTCGTCGCCGAGGCGCCCGACCTCGACCTCGTGGGCCACGACGGATGGCGCGGCAAGGTGTCACTGCGCTGGGTGCTCATCCACATGGTCGAGGAGTACGCCCGGCACAACGGACACGCCGACCTGCTGCGTGAGCGGATCGACGGCGCGACTGGTGTCTGAAGCCCCCGCCGGGCGCCGCGGGGCTCGATCGCGGGCGCCGTTGCGTCAGGGCGCGCGTTCCGTGAGCCCGCCACCGCCCGGGTCCCTCGCCCTCACCCCACTCGCCTCGTGCATGATGCGCTCATGAGCGACCGCAAACCCATCCGTGTCCTGATCGCCGACGACCAGGACATGGTCCGTACGGGCTTCCGCTTCTTCCTCGACGCGCAGCCGGACATCACCGTGGTCGCCGAGGCCGGCGACGGTGAGGAAGCCGTGACGCTGGCCCGGCGGCTGCGGCCCGATGTGTGTCTGCTGGACATCCGCATGCCCAAACTGGACGGGCTGGAGGCCACGCGTCTGCTGGCCGGGCCGACCGTCGCGGACCCGCTGCGGGTCGTGGTGGTCACGACGTTCGACCTCGACGAGTACGTCTACGGCGCCCTGCACGGTGGGGCCTGCGGCTTCCTGCTCAAGGACTCCGGCCCGACGCTGCTGGCCGAGGCGGTACGCGCGGCCGCGAACGGCGACTCGCTGGTGTCCCCGTCGGTCACCGTACGGCTGCTCAAGCACCTCACCGCCGCACAGGCACCGAAGCCCGCCGCCCCGCCGCAGCCCCAGGACCCGCTCACCGACCGCGAGTTGGACGTCGTACGCCTGGTCGCCCTCGGCCACACCAATGCGGAGATCGCCGCATCCCTGTACGTCTCCCTCTCCACGGTCAAGACGCACCTGGCCGGCATTCAACTCAAGCTCTGCGCGCGCAACCGCGTGGAGATCGCCGCGTGGGCCTGGCAGACCGGCCACGCCGGTACCCCCGGCGCGCAGTGACGAGGGCCTCACTTCGGTCAGCAGTGGTCCGGCGCGGGTGAAGCGGCGTACTGCGAGCCGATCCGGTACGCGCCCGGCCGGGCCACCGTCAGCCGTGTGAACTCGCCGTCGGGGGCGAGGCAGCCGCCGTCGACGCGCAGCCACGGCGAGTACGCGACCCGCAAAGTCGCCGAGCCGGATGCCGGCACGTGGACGTCGACCTCGGCGCTCGTGGTCCGGACGACGGAGGCAGGCGCCGACACCAGCGGCACCGCGTCGCGCACCCGGTAGACCCGCCAGTGAGCGTCCTGCCACACGGGCTCCAGCCAGTCGGGCCGGTGCTCGCGGACCAGGCGTGCCTCGTCCTCGGCGTAGCCGTCGGGTTCGGCGAGCGGCAGTACGACGTAGCCGACGGCCCAGCGGTCCAGCCAGGTCCGGTAGGTGGTGGCCGAGAAGGTGCCGTCGTAGAAGAGGCGGTCGCGTTCCATGTCGAGCTGACGGTTCCAGCCGCGCGCGAGGCTCACGTGCGGGGCGAGTGCGGTGGCCTCACGATGGTCGCGGGCCGGGACCGCCTCGACCCTGGTGCGGTCGGCGCCGAGCCCGTCGAGGGCCCGTACGACGCCGTGTGTGTCCGCCGCCCACGCCGGCACGGCCGCGCTCACCCTCAGATCGGAGATGGTCTTGACGCCCACCCAGCCGACGGAGAAGACCAGGGCGGCGATCAGGAGGCCCCGCGATCGCCGCGCCGGTCGCGGGGTGCTCAGGAGCGCCGCGAGCAGCGCCGCCGGGGCGAAGAGTGCCGCGAGCCGCTCGATGTTCGTGCCGATGGGCGAGGGGATGAGATAGACGAGCACGGTTCCGGCCGCGTAGACGGCACCGATCCGGCGCGCCACGCGCCAGCCGCGAGGGGCCAGGACGGTGACGGCGAGGCCGAGCGACGCGGGCGCCCAGATCCGATCGGCCGGCATCAACTGCTCGCCGGTGAACGGGAAGAGGAGCGTGGTCGTGGCGACGACCCCGGCGGGCGGGACCAGCAGCGCGAGGGCGCGCCTCCAGTCCCGTACGAGAAGGAACGCCGCGCCCATGACGGCCAGGAACAGCCCGGCGACCGGACTGGCCATGGTCGCGAGCGCGGCGTACGCGCCGGCGAGGACCAGGCGTCGTTCACGGGCGAGCAGCAGACAGGCGGCGAGGCCGAGGGCGACACCGAGCGCGAAGGTCGTACGGCCCGAGGCGACGTTGCACCACAGCGCGAACGCGGCGAGCAGCGCCGGACCCAGCGGGCGCCGTATGCCGGTCCGGGTGATCAGCACCGCGGCCAGCCAGGTGGCGGCGATCCCGGAGACCACGGTGACCGTGCGCACGCCGACGGCGGCCATCAAGTACGGGGAGAGGAGGCTGTAGTTGGCGGTGTGCATGCCGCCGTACCAGGACAGGTTGTAAGCCGATCCCCCGTTCTGCGCCGTGAACTCCGCCCACGCCTCCTGCGCCGCGAGGTCACCGCCGCCGGTGGCGAGGCACGCCCACCACACCGCGTACAGGACCAGCATCGGCAGCGTGGCGAGGAGGGGAACGCGGTGGCGTTTCCAGCGTCCTGGCGCGGCGCGCGGCGCGAGTGGGGCGGGTGCGGGATGGGCCGGCGCCGGTTGAGCAGATGCCGGTTCGACCGGTGCCGCTTGGGCGGGAAGCGGTCGTTCGACGACCGGGTGGACGGGGTCGGCTGTGTGGGTCACGGGCATCCTGGGGATCACGGGAGTCGGCTGTCGCCATCGTGGCTCTGCGCCCTCAACCCGTGCCTGGCCCGAACGGTCATGGCCGACCGGCCCGCAAACCCTTCACGTCAGCCATTCGGCCGATCCAGCCGAGGCGGCCCTCCCCTCCCGTCGTCGTCGCGAACGCCGTGCGCAACGCGCCGCTTCCGACAACTGGCCTGGAACCAGCAGTACTTGAACAGCGCGGCCTGTTGAGTCATACGGTCACTTTGGCGACGAACGCGGCGACGTTGGCGACGGTCCGCTGGATCTTCTCCTCCAGGGTGAGCGACTCATGGAGCCGCGCCCCGATGCCCGCGTCCTTCTTGCCCCGCACATACAGCGAGCAGGCGAGGTCGCTGCATATGTACGCCCCGACCGAGTTGCCCTGCTGTCCGGCCTTTCCCGCCTTCGGGGCGACCATCAGCGAGACTCCGCCGGCATGGGTGGTCAGGCACATCGAACACATGCTGCGCCGCAGCTGCCCGGAGACAGAGCTCGGGCAGCGCAGCGCCAGAGCCCTCGGGCGCCCGTCCAGCTCGGTGACGAGGTAACCGCGGTCAGGGGCCTGCGGATCTCGCCAGCCGAGGTAGTCGAGGTCGTCCCAGGGCCGGTCGGCCAGATCGCGCGGGACGGCCAGGCGCTTCGCCTCGCCCTTGGTGCAGTTGACGAACGCGGCGCGGATCTCTTGCTCGGTCAGCGGCTTCATAACAACCACGCTAATTTGCCTAAACCTTATAGGCAAATACATAATCCCTTCAGGCAAGCGAAGGAGAGGCCATGGCACGTGCAGGACTGAACACCGAACGCCTGGTCCAGGCGGGTGCGGAACTGGCGGACGAAGTCGGTTTCGACCAGGTGACCGTCTCCGCGCTCGCACGGCGGTTCGACGTCAAGGTCGCGAGCCTGTACTCCCACCTCAAGAACTCCCAGGACCTCAAGACGGGGATCGCCCTGCTCGCGCTGGAGGAACTCGCCGACCGGGCCGCCGACGCCCTGGCCGGACGGGCCGGCAAGGACGCACTCGCGGCCTTCGCGAACGTCTACCGCGACTACGCCCGGGAACACCCCGGCCGCTACGCCGCGGCGCAGCTCCGGCTCGATCCGCAGGCGGCGGCCGCGAGCGCGGGCGGCCGGCATGCGCAGATGACCCGGGCCATCCTGCGCGGCTACGACCTGACGGAGCCGGACGAGACACACGCCGTGCGGCTGCTGGGCAGCGTCTTCCACGGTTACGTCAGCCTGGAGATGGCCGGGGGCTTCAGTCACAGTGCTCCCGACTCGCAGGAGACCTGGCCGTGGATCCTGGATCGACTCGACGCCCTGCTGCGGACCTGGCCCACGCCCTGACCTCCGCCCTCCACGGCACCGCGGACCGTCGAAGGACAGCCACGCCTTCTCGGTTCGCCTCAGCCGACCGGCGTCCGGCTGCTCCGACCGAACCGGGCACCTACTTCGGACACCCTCATCAACTCCGGCATCCCATCAACAGGCTGAGACCATGACCGCCACGCACCAATGGATCACCACGCCCGTCACCGCCGACCTCCTGCGCGGCGCCCTCGACGTGGAACGCACCCCACATGGCGTCCTGCCGCACCGGTTGCCCGCCCGGGCCCGCGCTCAGAGCACCGACGGGCAACTCGCGATGGCCGAGGCCCAGCCCTCCGGCGTCCGGTTGGTCTTCCGCACCCGGGCCAGGGCCCTGGAACTGGACACCCTGCCCACCAAGCGGGTCCACGTGGGCGCCCCGCCTCGTCCGGACGGCCTGTACGACCTGCTCGTCAACGGCCGCCTGGCCGGTCAGTCCGGTGTGAGCGGCGGCAACACCCTGACCATCGACATGGCCGAGGGGACCTTCGAGCACCGGCCCGGCCCGGTCGGCACCCTCCGCTTCACCGACCTGCCCCACGGCATCAAGGACGTCGAGATCTGGTTGCCCTACAACGAGAGCACCGAACTGGTCGCGCTGCGCACCGACGCCCCCGTGGAGCCCGCACCGGACCGGGGCCGCAAGGTGTGGCTGCACCACGGGAGTTCGATCAGCCATGGCTCCGACGCGGCGAGTCCCACCACCATCTGGCCCGCCCTCGCAGCCGCCCTCGCAGGTGTGGAACTCGTCAACCTGGGGCTGGGCGGCAGCGCCCTGCTCGACCCGTTCACGGCCCGCGCCATCCGGGACACTCCCGCCGACCTCATCAGCCTCAAGATCGGCATCAACCTCGTCAACACCGATCTGATGCGCCTGCGCGCCTTCACCCCCGCCGTCCATGGCTTCCTCGACACGATCCGCGAAGGCCACCCCGGCGCACCGCTGCTGGTCGTCTCGCCGATCCTGTGCCCCATCCACGAGGACACGCCCGGCCCCAGCGCCGTCGACTTCACCGCACTCGGCACCGGGCGACTGCGGTTCCGGGCCATGGGCGACCCCGCGGAACGTGCGAGCGGAAAGCTGACCCTGGGCGTCGTCCGCGACGAACTGGCCCGGATCGTGCGGCAGCGGGCGGCCGAGGACGCGAACCTGCACTACATCAACGGACGTGAGCTCTACGGCGTGGCCGACTTCGCCGAGCTTCCGCTGCCCGACGGACTCCACCCGGACGCCGCCACTCACCAGCGTCTCGGCAGGCGCTTCGCCGACCTGGCCTTCGCTGCCGACGGACCCTTCGCCGGCAGCGACGTCTGAGGCGACAGGCGAGGACGGCTCAGGACTTCTGCACCACCACCGTCACCGTCCACTCCTGAAGGCCCTTGCATGCGATGTGGACGGGGTCGGTGCCGCACACGGGGCGGGACGAGGTGAGGTGTGCCGTGCCGGCGGATGTCGCGGTGAAGGCGGCGGTGGCGTCACCGGGCTGGATGACGATGCCCGCGTTGGTGGCTTCGAGGGCGTCGCCGGTGGCCGAGACGGGCTTCCAGGCGCGTTTGGTGGTGCCGTCCAGGGTGATCCGCAGGACGCCGCCCGCCGCCAGGCACACCGTGCGGCCCGTGTCCTCGGCGGTGAGCGACGACTCCGGCACGCACCCTTTCTCGCCGGCCGTCGGTGACGACGACGGCGCTTTCGACGGCGCCTTCGACGGTGTCACGGCGCTGCTGCCGGAGCCACTGTCGCCGGACTGCGTGCCGCAGCCTGCGAGGAGAAGGGCGGATGCCGCGAGGGCGAGGACGGTGGTCGGGCGGGGGGTCGTACGGCGCATGGGTTGGCCTCCTTTCCCCTGTGACGTGCCACGAGCCGATCAGGATCCACTGACCTGCGCAACGCTTGTGCAACGGGTGACGGAAGAGGGCTTCCGCCGGCGCAGTGTGGGCTGACGCGTCGGCGCAGCGCGGGCCGACGCTTCGGTGCAGGCTGGGGCGCACGCTTCGTCGCGAGGCGGGACGGGCCCTGATTTCCCGGGCCCGCCCCGCCTTCGCACACCGGCTGGCTCTCCCTTACGTCCCGGCAGGCTCCGCGTCCGGAGTCGGTGGGGCCAGGTACTCCTCCGTGATCTCCTTCGGGCCGAAGGGCCACACCTTCTCCAGGCGTGCCCAGACGACGTACGCGACGCAGCCGAGGGCGACCCAGGCGAGGGACCATTCGATGGGGTGGCGGCCCGGGGAGTTCTTGTCCGCGTAGCCGTAGATGGTCAGCCAGCCGGCGAGGGCGATGAAACTCGGCAGCGGGTAGAGCCACATGCGGTACGGGCGGCGCAGGCCCGGCTGGCGTCGGCGCAGCACGGAGAGGGCGAGGATCTGGGCCAGCGCCTGGACGATCACCATGACCGTGGTGAGGAGCTGGATGAGGGTGGCCAGGTCGGTGTGGCGCCCGATGAGGAAGCCGATCGCCGTGACGACACCCATGGTGGCGAGGCCCAGCATCGGGAACCGGTGACGGGGGTGCAGCTTGGCGTACGGGCGGAAGAAGACGCGTTCGCGTGCGGCGTCGTAGGGGACGCGGGAGCCGCCGAGCAGGCCGGTGAAGACCGAGGCGAAGGCCGTGATGAGGATGAGGACGGTGACCGTGTCGGCGGCGCCCTTGCCCCAGGTCTTCTCCAGTACGGCGGAGGCGACGGAGGTGGAGGCGATGTCGCCGGGGTCGGTCATCCGGCGCCAGTCGATGACGCCGAGCGTGCCGATCTGCAGCAGCAGGTAGATCGCCATGATGCCGAGGATCGAGAAGATGATGGAGCGGGGCAGCGTGCGGCCCGGGTCCTTGATCTCGGCGCCCATGTAGGCGGTGGTGTTGTAGCCGAGGTAGTCGTAGATGCCGATGGTCAGGCCCGCGGCGAAGCCGAGCCAGAAGTGGTTGCTCGCGAAGTCGAAGGCGTGCGCCGGGTAGGTGAAGGCCAGGTGCGGGCTGAAGTCGCTGGCCGCGGCCAGGATCACCAGCAGGACCGAGGTGATCATGACGGCCCACATCACGGCGGTGATCCGTGCGATGTGCTCGATGCCGCGCCACAGCAGCACGACCACCAGGGCGACGATGCCGAGTCCGACGAGGTCACCGGTGGTCTCGCCCATGTCGGGCGCCAGGTAACCCAGATATTGGACGAAGCCGACCACGCCCGTGGACATGATCAGCGGAATGAAGAGCATGGCCGTCCACACGAACAGGAAGGGCATCAGGCGCCCGGTGCGGTACTGGAAGGCCTGGCGCAGATAGACGTAGCTGCCGCCGGATCCGGGCATCGCCGCGCCCAGCTCGGCCCAGATGAGTCCGTCGGCGAGCGCCAGCAGGGCGCCCGCGACGAAGCCGATGACCGCCTGCGGGCCGCCGAAGGCGGCGACCATCAGCGGGATGGTCACGAACGGCCCGATGCCGCACATCTGGCTCATGTTGATGGCGGTGGCCTGGAACAGGCCGACGCGGCGGACGAAACCGCCGGTGGGTGGCGGGTTTTCGGACATGGAGGCCTCCTGAAGCAAGACACGGGGAGGGGTACGGCGGGACGGCCGACGTCGGTCGACGGCCGTCGGATCAAGGGCGGCGGGTATCCGGCCGGCGCTGGGCTCCCCTTGGCTCGCCCGGCGAGGCTGACTGGGCGATAAAGTTAAGGAGCCTTACTAGATGCGTCAAGAGGGTGCCACGTATGCGTGAGAATGGTGCGATGCCCGACAGCGACGCCGCAGCGCAACCCGAACAGCCCTGGAACCGTCAGCGGCTGCGGAGCTCCAACGAGCGGCTGCTGCTCGACCGGCTGCGTACCACGGGTGCCGCCTCGCGCGCCCAACTCGCCCGCGACACGGGCCTGTCGAAGCCCACGGTCTCCAGCGCCCTCGCCTCTCTGGCCGGGGCCGGACTGGTCCACGAGGTCGGCACCCACGCACCTGAACGCGGCCGGGTGGCGGTCCTCTACGCCCCGGACCCGGCCGCCGGGTACGCGCTGGGCATCGACATCGGCCGCGGCTGGCTGCGCGTGGCGGTCGCCGATCTCGACGGCGCCGTGGTCGCGCGCGCCGACGTGCGCAACCGCGCACGCACCTCCGGCGCCATGGCCGACCTGGTGGTCTCCACGGCACACCAGGTCGTCGCCAACTCCGGCGTGAAGCCCGACGAGGTGGTGCACGCGGTCGTGGGCACACCGGGTGTGTACGACGAGAAGCAGCGCCGGGTGCGCTACGCGATGCATCTGCCCGGCTGGGGCCGCGCGGGCCTGTTCGACCGGATGCGCGAGGAGTTGGGCATTCCGCTGGAGGTGCACAACGACGCCAACCTCGCCGCGCTGGGCGAGTACACCTACGGCGTGGGCGCGGGGAGCCGCCTCTTCACGTACATCATGATCGGCACCGGGCTCGGCATGGGCGTCGTCAGTGAAGGCCGACTGTTCACCGGAGCGCACGGCGGGGCCGGGGAGATCGGATTCCTGCCGTGGCCGGGGCGGCACAAGCCGGACACGCTGGAGGACGCCGTGTCGGGGGTGGCCGTCGTCGAGGCGGCGCGGCACTTCGGGATGACCGGGCAGCTCACCGCGAAGGCCGTGTTCGACGCGGCACGGCAGGGGAACCCCGCCGCGGTCAAGGCGGTTGGGCTGGAGGGTGAGCGGATCGCGCACACCGTGGCGGCCGCGGCCGCGGTGCTCGACCCCGACCTGGTGGTGCTCGGCGGCGGCGTGGGCCACAGCCTCGACCTGCTGCTGCGTCCGGTGCGCGAGACCCTGCGCGGCCTCACACCGCTGCGCCCCAAGATCGTACCGAGCCGGCTCGGCGAGGACGCGGTGCTGCTGGGCGCGGTGGCCACGGCCCTGGGGACCGCGCGCGACGTGGTGTTCGAGCGGCGCTCGGCCTCGTAACTCCGGCTTGTGCGGCCACTCTTGCCTCCCCTCGCGCGGGACTCTTCCGCCAGGCGGCGGTCTCCCCTCCGGGCGCGGTGGTGATTGACATGGTCTGCTCTGCGGCTTAGCTTGTGGGCCTAGTTAGTAAAGTTTCCTAACTTGATTGGTCGCGGACTCGCTCACCCGCCCCTGCTGTGCCCAGCCCCCGCCCCCTGACCCGCAGTGCCGAAGCGCGGATGCTCCCCCACCTCCCAAGGAGACCACCGTGTTCCACCGCCCTGCCTCCAGACGGCGCTTCGCCACGGCCGCCGTCGCCCTCGCCCTGCTCGGCACGCTCACCACGAGCGCGTGGACGGGCGGCCATGGCAACGGAGAGCCTCACTCCCCCACTCCTCGCACTACCGCCGTCGCTTCAGCGCCGGGAAGCACCACCGCGCTCTCCGGATACGCGATCCAGTCGACGGCCGAGGTCACCGACTCGGCGGCCGCCGTCTCCAGCCCCGGCTACCCGACGGGCGGCTGGTATCCGGCGGGCCCGCGCTCCACCGTTCTGGCCGCGCTGCTCGCAGGCGGAAAGTATGCGGACCCGTTCTACTCGACCAACCAGCAGAAGATCCCGAAGGCCGACTTCGACGTCCCCTGGTGGTACCGCTCCGACTTCACCGTCGCCGACACCTCCGAGCGCACCCAGCTGGACTTCAGCGGGGTGATCTCGGCGGCCGACGTCTATGTGAACGGCCGGCAGATCGCCAAGGCCGCCGACGTGGCGGGCGCCTACACCCACCACGAGCTGGACGTCACCTCACTGGTCCGGGCGGGCACGAACACGGTCGCCTTCCGCATCCAGCCCAACAATCCGAACAAGAACCTGACCATGGGCTGGATCGACTGGCTCCAGCCGCCGCCCGACGAGAACATGGGCATCGTCCGCGACGTCCTCGTGCACCGCGGCGGCCCGGTCGCGCTCCGCGACGCGCACGTGGTGACCAGGCTCGACGTACCGTCCCTGGCCTCCGCGGATCTGACGGTCAAGGCCCGGGTCCGCAACGACTCCGACGCCCCGGTCACCGCGACGGTCTCCGGCACGATCGGCTCGCTGGCCGTCAGCAGGACCGTGCCCCTCGCGGCGCACGAGACGAAGCCGGTCGTCTTCGCGCCGGCCGACTTCCCGCAGCTCCGTCTGACCTCCCCGAAGGTGTGGTGGCCGGCGGGCATGGGCGAACAGCCGCTGTACGGCCTCGATCTGACCGCCTCCGTCGCCGGCACCGTCTCGGACACGGCCCACGAGCGCTTCGGCATCCGGGACGTACAGGCGCCGCTGAACTCCGACGGAGCACGGCAGTACCGCGTCAACGGCCGCAAACTGCTCATCAAGGGCGGTGGCTGGTCGCCCGACGAGTTCCTGCGCTGGGACCGGACCTACGTCGAGGACCGGCTGAAGTACGCGCTCGACCTCGGCCTCAACACCATCCGTCTGGAAGGCCACATCGAGCCGGACGAGTTCTTCGACCTCGCCGACCGGTACGGCATCCTCACGCTTCCCGGCTGGGAGTGCTGCGACAAGTGGGAGGGCAACGTCAACGGCGGTGAGTCCGGTGACAAATGGACCGCGGCCGACTATCCGATCGCCAAGGCGTCGATGGCCGCCGAGGCCGCACGTCTGCGCGACCACCCGAGCGTCATCTCCTTCCTCATCGGCAGCGACTTCGCTCCCGACGCGACGATCGAGAAGAACTACGTCGACGCCCTCAAGGCCTCCGACTGGCCGACCCCGGTGGTCGCAGCCGCCTCCGACAACTCCGCACCGATCAGCGGCAGTTCAGGCATGAAGATGTCCGGCCCCTACGACTGGATCCCGCCGAACTACTGGTACGCCAAACGCGAGGGCGGCGCCACCGGCTTCAACTCCGAGACCAGCGCGGGCCCCGACATCCCCACGCTCGACACCCTCCGCCGTATGCTCTCCCCCGCCGAGCTCGACACCCTCTGGAAGAACCCGAACACCAAGCAGTACCACCGCTCCCCGTCGTCGACCTTCGGCACCCTCAAGCTCTACGACGACGCCCTGACCGGCCGCTACGGCGCGCCGGCCGGCCTCACGGACTACGTACGCAAGGCCCAGCTCGCCCAGTACGAGAACGTGCGCGCACAGTTCGAGGCGTACGGCCGCAACGCGACGGACGCCTCCAAGCCGTCCACCGGAGTCGTCTACTGGATGTTCAACAGCGGATGGACGTCACTGCACTGGCAGTTGATGGACCGATACCTCGACCAGGGAGGCGCCTACTTCGGCGCCAAGAAGGCGAACGAGCCGCTGCACATCCAGTACTCCTACGACAGCCGCTCCGTCGTGGTGGTGAACAGCCGGCATGCCGCCGCCTCCGGACTCACGGCCAGGGTGACGCTCTTCAACACCGACGGCTCACAGCGGTACGACAAGTCGGCGGCCGGTCTGAGCGTGGGCGGGGACGGCGCGCACAGTACGGCGCTCACCGTGCCGTCCTCGGTCAGCGGCCTGTCGACGACCTATCTCGCCCGCCTGACGCTGACCGACTCCGCGGGCCGGGAGGTCAGCCGCAACGTCTACTGGCTCTCCACCAAGCCTGACACCCTCGACTGGGCCAACACCGACTGGTACTACACGCCGACGACCAGCTACGCCGACCTCAAGGGGCTCAACTCCCTTGCACAGGTACCGATTACGGCCTCCGCGTCGACCGATGCCGGAGCGGACGGCACGTCGACGACGACGGTCACCGTACGGAACGTGGGCAGCGACAGAACTCCCTCACTGCTGACCGACGTCCACCTGGTGGACGCGTCGGGCAGGCCGGTGCTGCCCGTTCAGTGGTCCGACAACCAAGTCAGCCTGTGGCCGGGCGAGTCGGCGACGCTGAAGGTCACGTACCGCACCGCGGACCTGCACGGGTCCGTGCCGCACCTGCGGATCTCCGGGTGGAACACACCGGAGAGGACGGTCACGGCGGCCAAGGTGCCGAAGCAGCGGTAGGAGCGAAGGACTGAGGGACTGGAGAGGCGGGCCCGGACGGCGGGCCCGCCCCCTCGATCAAGTCGGCACGTCTCAGCTCACGTTGAGCGCCGCGTCGTCGAGGACGAACGACGTCTGCAGGGTGGAGCCTTCGGTGCCGGTGAACTTGAGCGTGACCGTCTGGCCCGCGTAGCTCGCGAGGCTGAAGCTGCGCTGCGCGTAGCCGCTGGCCGCGTTCAGGTTCGAGTACGTGGCCAGGGTGGACAGGACGGTGCCGCTGCTGTTGAGCACCTGCGCCTTCAGGGTGTCGTACGCCGTACTCGTGGTCGTCTCGGCCGTGTCGACGTGGAGATAGAAGGTGAGGGCGGCGCTCGTGCAGCCGGCCGGGATGGTCACCGACTGGGCGACGGTGTCGGTGTGGGCGGAACCGTAGCCGTTCAGCCAGGCCTTGTAGGCGCCGGTGCGGGCGGCCTCGCCGGTGTCGTTGGTGATGACACCGCTGGTCGTGGTCCACGAGGTGCTGCCCGACTCGAAGCCGGGGTTGGCGAGGAGCTGGGCAGCGGTGCAGGTGCCGCCGCCCCCGCCGCCGCCGTCACTGCCGCCTGCGCCCGCGAGCCACTCGGTGGCGTTGAGGGCGAGGGCGGCATTGGTGGCACCGGTGTCGTTCCAGCCGTCGTAGAGCGTGTTGCCGGACTGGCCCGTGCCGTCGTCGATCGGCGAACTGTCGCCCCAGAACGCCACCCGGCCGCTGCCGAAGGTGCTGGTGGCGAAGAACGCCCCCGTGTTGCCCGAGTAACCACTGCGGTAGAGCAGGCCCTTGACCGCCGAGTTGTCGGCGGGCTTCAGCGTGGCCGTCGTGCCACTGGCGATCAGGCTCTTGGTGACCGTGCCGAACGAACCGTGCAACACCGCGTTCGTACTGTCCGAGATCGCGGCGGGGTATCCCGAACTGATGCTGAGCGAGTCGATGGAGAACCCGAACGGGTCGCTGCTGTCGACGCTGTTGTTCGACATCAGGTCGTTGAGGATCTCGACCGCGTCCTCGCCGTCGTTGTTGCGGTCGGCACCGGTGTGATCGGAGATCATGAACAGGCCGCCGCCGTTCTTCACGAACGTCATGATGGCCGTCTTCTCGGCCGTCGTGAACAGCGTGTTCGGCTCCGGAAGCACCAGCGTGTCGAAGTTCGACAGATCCGTCGCCGTCGAGCCGCCATAGGCGAGACTCGAACCCGAAGGCAGCGTCTTGAGGCTGTAATCGCCTGTCTTCTGCAGGGCGACACCCCACGAGGACAGCGCACCGGTCCAGTCCGTCTCCGCGGACGGCGAGGAGTCCTGACCCAGCGGATCGGGCTGACTCGTGGAGACGATCCAGTCCGCGTTGCCCGCCGTCTCGGCATGCGCGTTGTCGAACAGGACACGATGCGTGGCCGCCGCACGCGCCGGAGCCGCAGCGGCCCCCTGAACGGCAGCGCCCGTGGCGAGCAGACCGAACACAGCCAGAGCGGTGGAGAGTCTGTGGCGGGATCTTCTGAATCCGTGCATCCGACGTACCTCCGTGAGGGGTGGGGAGAGGTCTTGCGGGCGCCAAGTCTCCGCGCGTAGAACGACAGTTGGCCGTCCTCAGGGCGACAGATTGTTGAACTGTACATGGCAGAACGAGCTCTGAACAGGAGCCGAACGCGCCCCATACCGAACCGTGGAAGGCGCAACGGACTGGCTTCGCGCCACGGGGGCACCCTCTTAGCTGCGGGGAACCTGACGAAGAGGGGTGGAAATGGAGATCTCGGGCATCATCAGTGCCATCGTCATCGGCATCATCATCGGTGTCCTCGGCCGACTCGTCGTGCCGGGGCGTCAGCGCATCGGCATCCTCTGGACGATCGTCGTCGGCATCGTGGCCGCGTTCATCGGCGCGGGCATCGCGGCGGCGTTCGGCGTGGCCGACACCAAGGGCATCGACTGGATCGAGTGGCTCATCCAGATCGGCCTGGCCGCACTGGGTGTCGCCGCCCTGGACCGCTCGAAGGCGCGCCGCTGACGGGCGGGGCCTGACCTGACGGATTGTGTCACTGACGAGCCGGGACGGAGGGGTGCGCCGCTGGTGGGGCGGCGGGACGGGAGGCGAACGGGTGGTGCGGAATCCAGGGTGGTGCGGCGTTAATTCTCTTGCCGGTCGTACGGCGATGCCGCTAGGTTCTGCGGGTTTCGCCCCGCAGCCCAGCCACTCGGAGACACCTTGCCACTGCGCATCACACCGCTGACCGATCCCGACGCCGCACCCTCCAGCCGCCGCCTGGCGTGGCTGGCGTCCGGCACGGAGGGCGCTCCCGTCGGCTCCGCCTTTCTGCGGTTGTTCATGAAGGAAGGGCAGGAGCATCTCGCCGAGGTGGAAATCGCGGTACACCCGGCCGAACGACGGCAGGGCGTGGGCGGCCGGCTTCTGGACGCGGCCGTCGCCGTAGCCCGCGACGAGGGACGGCGATCACTCGTCGCGCAGGCCGAAAAGGACTCCCCCGGCGATCTGTTCCTGGCTGCGCGCGGCTTTCGCAGGGTGCTGGCGCTGACGTACAGCCGCCTGCCGCTGCCCGAGGCCGATCTCGCCCGGATCGAGCAGATCGCCGAACACCCGCACCCCGGCTACGCGTTGACGCAGTGGGACGGCACCGTGCCGCCCGAACTCGCGCAGACCTTCGCCGACTCACGTCGCGCCATGGACGACATGCCGATGGAGGGGAGCGACTACGGGACGGTCGTGTGGGACGTGGAGCGTGTCGTGTCGGCGGCCGAAGCCGTCGCGAAGCGCGGGGAGTTGCTTCACGTCATCGCCGCCGTGGACACCTCCGACGGCTCGATCGTCGGGTTCTCCGAGCTCGTCGTGCCGGGCGACGGCAAGGGCGACGGTCAGCACTACGGCACCGGGGTGCTGACCGAGCACCGCGGCCACGGCCTGGGGCTGTGGATGAAGGCGGAGTCCATCCGCCGCGCCCGGCAGCAGCACCCCGAACTCGGCGGCCTGCTCACCGACACCGCCGACAGCAACGCCCCCATGCGCGGCATCAACGACACGCTCGGCTATCTGCCCACGTACAACGCGGTGGAGTACCAGCTCGACCTGTGACCCGGGCGAAGGCCCCGGTGCCGCACTGGCTGTAGGCGGAGCCGGCATTCCGCCTACAGCCTCCGGTCCTGTCGTGGAGGCTGAGCCCCCGTTCAGGCCCGCCGACGCGGCTCCCCTCGGCAATCGGCGGGCCTGCCGCCTCCTCCGTGCGCCGGGCGCGGGAGTAACTGGCGCGACGGGAGGCAGTCCCCCTGGGGTGGCTTGTGCTGACTCAGCATGACAGCACGCCACCCCCCGGAGCGGGGGCCGACCGGCCCACAACCGCGGCCCGTTCGGCCCCGGTTGGGGGCGAGCCGCAGGACGGCAACAGCCCGGCTGCCCTACGAATGGTTGGCCGCCTGCGGCAAGCGCCGCGGTTCCGGCAACCCACTTGGACCCCCAAGCGACGGGTACCCGACTCAGGGGCCGGTCGGCGCCGGCCGCGCCCGCAGTCGAGTCGGCGGCTCCTCAGGCGCGGCCATCACCTTGGCCGATGGACGAACCCGTACCCGCAGGGCAGATCTCCGTCAGGCTCCACACGGGCCGCCCGAAGTCCTCTGCCATGAACCGATGTTGACGTTCCGTCAGGTCGGCCAGGAAGACCACGGCGTCGGCGCCGGTCTCTTCGCATGTCGCGGCGACCTCCCGGACCTTTCCGCGGCTCAGGACTGTCCGCGAGGAGTACGGCAGGTGCATCTTCTTCGCCCCGCCGTTGGAGACACCTCGGCGCTGCACCACTCGTGCCAGCACCCGGGCACCACGCGCCGCCAGCAGGACGGCGGCCGCGTCCATGAGCGCGCCGAAATCCTTCTGCTTGGCGGAGAAGTAGCCCACGACCACCACCCCGGCACCCGCGATCTCCACCGGCGCGGCGGGCTGTTCGGCGCGCACCACGGGTGCGCGCCGGGTGGGCCGGCGCTCCCGTCTGCGGTTCCGGTGCATGCCGACACCGTAGACGTGCCGCGCCGGCGGTCACAGCTGTTTACCTGCGTGGCAGTGCTCAGGTCTTCGGCTGGGTGAAGCGGATGCTGTTCCCGAAGGGATCGCGCAGACCGCAGTCGATGCCGTACGGGCGCTCGGTGGGCTCCTCGGTGAACTCGACGCCCCGGCCCAGCAGGGTCTCGTACGTCTTGCGGCAGTCGTCCGTGCTGAAGATGAGCGAGCCGCCCGTGGCACCCTTGGTCACCAGCTCGCGTACCTGCTGTGCCGTCTCCTCCGACATCGCCGGAGGGCCCGGCTTCTCCAGCAGGATCTGGCGCTCCGGGTGTCCCGGGATGCTGATGGTGAGCCAGCGCATGAAGCCCATGTCGACGTCGGCGCTGACCTCCAGGCCGAGCTTGCCGACGTAGAAGTCGAGGGCTTCGTCCTGGTCGAGGACGTAGATCTGTGAGTGTGTGATGGCGTTGAACATGTGCCTCACGCTACTGGCCGGACCGGACGAAAACTTATCCAAAACTGCTCAGCCGACGCATGTCGACGGGCGGTGGCCGAGGCGCGGACGGTCAGGCTCTCGGTCGCATCCACGCCATCGTGAAGCACGTCGGGACGTCCGCGGCCGCCGCTTGCCTGCGGTATGTCCTCGGCGACCGGCCGACGATGTCCCGGAAGGTGCGACTGAAGGTCCCCGGACTGCCGAAGCCCACCTCGTAGCAGATGTCCGTCACACTGCGGTCGGTCTCCCGCAGGAGGAACATCGCCCGCTCGACGCGCCTGCGCTGCAGGTAGCGGTGCGGTGTCTCACCGAACGTGGACCGGAACGTGCGAGCGAAGTGCGCCGCCGACACATGGGCGATCCGCGCCAGTGCCGGAACGTCCAGCGGCTCCCGGTAGGCGCGATCCATCACGTCCCGTGCCCGAAGCATGCGGCGATTGGTCTCTTCCACGGCGCGGCTCACAGCGCCATCACACCACGGTTCCCCGCCCGTCGTGGCTCGCCCGGTGCGCTCTCACCGATCGCCGGCCATCGCGGCCAGGCCGTCGTACGTGGAGGGATACGCCGGGGACCAGCCCAGCTCGCGTTCGGCCTTCGCCGAGGAGACACGCATGGTCGTGGTCATCATGGTGTGGGCGTACGACATGGGTTTCGTCAGCCACAGGGGGACGGTCACCGGCTTGGGCCGGCCGAACTGCCGGGCCACGGCGTGGACATGGGCGGCGAAACCCAGGGGTGTGCGGTCGGTGACGTTGTACGCCTGGCCGGGGCGACCGTGGTCGACGGCGGCGGCCACCGCGCGCGCCGCGTCGGTGAGGTCGATCCACGGCAGGACGCGGCCGCGGTCGGCAGGCGCGGGGAGCTGCCGCTTGCGCAGCATCGGCAGGAGGGCGTCGGTGCCGCCCGGACCGTAGAAGAGGCCGAAGCGCAGCGCGATTCCTTCCAGTCCTTCGGCTGAGAAGGTGAGCTCCTCTTTGATGCGCATGCCCTCGATGTGCCGTTCGAGTTCGGCCGTGGTGCCGTGCGGGCCGAAGGGGTCGGCCTCCGTGAGGACGTGGTCGCCGTGATCGCCGTATCCGTAGCCGAAGACCATCGACTCCGCGACGAAGCGTCGTGCGCCGGTGGCGCGGGCTGCCTCGATGAGGTGGGCGGTGCCCTCGATGCGCAGGGCGTTGGTGGCGTGCATGTCGCGGTGGCGCATGGGCGCCTTGCGCAGGGCGGTGGCCGCGTGGATGACCGTGTCGAAGTGCTGCCCGTCGACGGCGCGCAGAGTTGCGTCGCGGTCCATCAGGTCGGCCTGGACGCCGTTGCCCGGGCCCCGGCCGAGACCGGTGACCTTGTGGCCCGCTTCGGTCAGGGCGTGGGTGATGTGGGTGCCGAGGACGCCGGTCGCGCCCGCGAGGAGGATGCTCTGGTTCGTCGTCATACCTGTGCGACGGAACGAGCGGCACGGGATGTGACATCGGGTCGCGCAAAGGTGCGCACAGGGCCCCCTAGGGGGTGTTTTGAAAGTCCTGTGCGGTGCCCGCGGTGTTCGGTGCTTGCCCTCGGCGTGCCGGACGAAGACCCTCGTACTGGACGTACTTGGGGCTTCGGCCGGTGCGGCGAGGGTGCGTGCCGGGCGCCGTGGGTGCTGTGCGGGACTTTCACAACACCCCCTACGGGGCTTCGGGCGTGCGTACGTACGGCGTCGTGGTCGTCAGGGGTGCGAAGCCCAGGCGGGCCAGGATCGGGCGGCTCTGGTGGGAGGCGTCGACCTGGACGTAGCGGTAGCCGCGGTCCACGGCGACGCGGGCGCGGTGGGCGACGAGGGCGCGGTAGATGCCGCGGCCGCGCCAGGCTTC
Source organism: Streptomyces sp. NPDC005485 (assembly GCF_040606085.1). Classification (NCBI taxonomy): domain Bacteria; kingdom Bacillati; phylum Actinomycetota; class Actinomycetes; order Kitasatosporales; family Streptomycetaceae; genus Streptomyces; species Streptomyces sp. NPDC005485. Next base: position 36,929 of record NZ_JBEXDZ010000019.1, read on the forward strand.
GACGGTTCCGCCGCCCCACAGACCGGCGAAGCGGGTGCCGGGTACGAGTTCCATGCGGGCCGCGCTGACCGGTGTGTCACCGGCGAGGGCCACGACGGCGACTACGTTGTCATCGTCGCCGGTGAGCTGGGCGAGCAGCTGGTGGCGCAGCCGGGTGCTGTCCGTGCCGAAGGCTTTCTCGTGGACGTCGGCCACGAGGTCGACGCCCGCGCGGTCGGTGACGGGCAGGAGGCTCACGCCGTCCGGCGGTTCGACGTCGAGTGTCAGGTCGCCCACCTCGGCGACCATCACCGTCTCCTCCGGTTCGGCGGTGAACCCGGCCGCCCGCAGGCGCCGCCCGAGGTCCTCCGGCCGGTCGTGCCCGTACAGCTTCCATTCGAACTCACGCCCGAGGTCGGCGTAGTACCGGATCTGCTCGGCGATCGCCGCGTCGGCGCCCGCCTCGTCCAGGTCGGACCAGACCACCCCGTTCCAGCCGTGCTCGGCGCCGACCTGGCGCACCACCTTGTCGACCCGCTCGATCCGGGCACCGGGCCCGTCGGGCCGGGCACCTTCTCGCATGTCCCGATCGAACAGAGCCAGTACCGCTACGTGATCCATGCGCTCACTCCACCATCAGTGGACGCGCACGGCAATGGCATTCCGCCGGGGCGGTGCCGCCCGACCGGCCCCGCCCCCTGCGTCACCCCAGGTCAGGAGCGGGTCAGTTGCGGGTCCACTGCTGGTTGGATCCGCCGTTGCACGACCACAGGTCGATCGCCGTCCCGTTCGCCGTGCCGTTGTTCACGGCGTCCAGGCACAGCCCGGAGACGTTGTTGGTGATGGTCCCGTTGGTGTTGACGGTCCACTTCTGGTTGGTGCCGCCGTTGCAGTCCCACAGGACCACCTTGGTGCCGTTGGCGGTGCCGCTGTTGTAGGCGTCCAGGCACTTGTTGCCGTAGACGACCAGTTCACCGCGCGCGGTGGAGGTGAAGGTCTGGTTCTGGCCGCCGCCGCAGTCCCAGAGTTCGGCCTGGGTGTTGTTGGTGATGGTGTTCTGGAAGAAGTCGAGGCAGCGCCCCGAGCCGGTGCCGACGATCGCCGTCCCGTTGGTGCCCGGTACGGCACGGACGGCCACCGCGTCGATGTCGGGCGCGGTGCCGGTCGCGGTCCCGAAGGTCACCGTGTTCGCCCCCTTGGCGAGATGGGCGAGGACGGAGACGGTGCGGTACGTGCTCGACGAACCCGTGGGCGGGAAGGCGAGCGTCTGCGTGTACTGGCCGTTGACCTTGAGTGTCGCCTGGCGGGCGGACGTGCCTGCGTTGGCGTAGGTGATGTCGAGGAGCTTCGTCCCCGCGGCGGAGGCGGAGACGCCGGTGAACGTCGGCGTCGTCGCGGTGGTGGTGTCCTCGTACGTCGTCCCGGAGCCCTCGGTGCCGGAGACGGTCAGCAGCACGCCTTCACCGGCGGGCACGGCAGCGGTGTAACTCGTCGCGTAGGAGCCGACGTTGGAGGCGGACCAGAGGTTGCGCACGGCGGCGGAAGCGGTGGTCAGCCCCATGTCCTGCCAGCGGGCGGTGATGTTGGCGGCGGCGGAGGTGCGGTTGAGCAGCAGGACCGCGCGTTTGCCGGTACCGGAGAGGATCTTGCTGTAGACCTGAAGGCCCCTGCTGTCCTCGGCGACCTTGACGCCCTGCAGTCCGCGCGCGTCCTGGTCGACGGCAATCACCTCGGAGTTGGTGAGGATCGAGGCGGTCGACGCGCTCATGGTGGCGAGGTTGTTGCCGGCGAGCAGCGGGGCGCCGGAGATGGCCCACAGGCCCATGTGGGTGCGGTTCTGGGCGGCACTGAGCCCGCTCATGCCGACGGTCATCATGTCCGGGTCGTTGTAGTAGCCGGTGTGCTGGGCGGCCGGGTGCAGCGCCTTGTCGAAGTTGGCCAGGATGTTGGACATCGTGGGGTTGCTGGGCCAGTAGACGATGTCGGTGCTCGTGCGCCACATGGCGCCTGTGCCCGCGGCCCAGTTCCACGGCTTGCCCGTGCCCCACTCGCACAGCGACAGGACGAGCGGACGTCCGGTGACGGCGGTCGCGGCGGTGTTGGCGTCGCGGATCGCCTTGTACGTCGACTCCTGGTCGAGGCCTTCGGCGTCGCCGCCGCACCAGTCGATCTTGAGGAAGTCGAAGCCCCAGTTCTGGAAGGTCTGCAGGTCCTGCTGGTTGTGGCCCTCCATCCCGGTGTTGGGCGCGGCGGGCGTGCCCTCCGGGGTCGGGTAGTAGTAGCCGCAGCCGTTCTTGCCGGCGTCGGTGTAGATGCCGGCCTTGAGTCCCTTGCTGTGGATGTAGTCGGCGATGGCCTTCATGCCGCCGGGCCACTTGGCGGTGTCGACGCTGATGTTGCCGCTGCTGTCGCGGGCGCCCTCCCACCAGCCCTCGTCGATGTTGACGTACTTGTAGCCCGCGGCGGCCATGCCGGAGGAGACGAGGGCGTCGGCCTGGGCCTTGATGGTGTTGTAGTCGATGTCACTGGCGAAGCTGTTCCAGGAGGCCCAGCCCATCGGGGCCGGGGCGACTGCGGTCTGGCTGGTGCTCACCGCGGCCGGCTCGATGCCGAGCGGGGCGGTGGTGCGGCCGAGACCTGTCAGTCCTGCGAGGGCGAGGCCGAGGACGGCGCACCGGACGGCGGCACGGCGCAGGAGGCGTCTGAGGCGGGGGGTGTTCCGGGGGGACATGCGGCTCTCCCTTGAGCGGCTTTGTTCGCAGACTCGAACAAAAGTCAACGAGACTCGCCACATAGCAGCGCTCCCATGAGAATCCGTCAAGTCCCGCTTCCATAAAGGGCGTTCGGCCCCGGTCACCTCTCGGCGCACATCCACGCATACGTCTCCGCGCATCCGTACGCACACCTCCGCACGCATCCGTCCCCGCAGCTGCGCAGGGGCCCGGTCACCGCGTGCCGTCGGGGATCAACTACCTTCCTGAGGGCACGTACACAGGTTTCGGGAAGAGGGAGAGGACATGCGGGAAGAGGCCATCGTCCAGGCCGCGGAAGGCGTCCATCTCGTGCACGGCAGCAACACGAACTGGATCGTCCTGTCCGAGGGCGACGCCGTCACCCTGATCGACACGGGCTACCCCGGCGACCGCGCCGAGGTCCTCGCGTCGCTGAAGGCTCTCGGCCACGCGCCCGAAGCCCTGGCAGGCGTGCTGATCACGCATGCGCACAACGACCACCTCGGTTCGGCCGAGTACCTCAGCAGCACCTACGGCGTCCCCGTCCACCTCCACGAGGAGGAACTCCCGCACGCGCGCCGCGAGTTCCTGCACCAGGTCACCGTCGGCCGGGTGCTGCGCGAGGCCTGGCGGCCCGGAGTGCTGCCGTGGGCGGTGCACGCGCTGCGGTCGGGCGGCAAGACGGACGTCCGCATGACACGTCCCGCGCCCTTTCCCGCCCCCGGGCCGCTCGATCTGCCCGGTCGACCGGTGCCGGTGCACACGCCGGGGCACACGGCGGGCCACTGCGTCTACCACCTCCCGGACGCCGGCATCGTGATCTCCGGGGACGCCCTGGTCAGCGGCCACCCCACCGCACGCACCCGCGGACCGCAGCTGCTGCCGGCCATGTTCGACACCGAGCGCGCGGCCGCCCTCGCGTCACTCGCCCGTATCGAGTCCCTCGCCGCGGACGTGCTGCTGCCGGGGCACGGCGCGGTGCACCGCGGTTCGGTGCGCGAGGCCGCCCAGCGCGCGCGGGAACTGGCTAGCTGACCGCCCCGACTCCCCCGGCGCCCGGCTGGACCGCCGCGAGATAGGAGCGCAGCGCGTCCCGGTTGCGGGCCAGGCAGTCGATGCGGCTCTGGATGCGGTCGATTTCCTCGCGCAGCAACGCGGCGGTCTCCGGGGTGAGGCACTCGGGGTGGAGATGGATCTCGCCGGGGTCCGACAGGAACGGCAGAATGGCGCGGATGATCTCGGTGGTCAGGCCGGAGTCGAGCAGTCCGCGCAGCTGCCGTACGCACCCGACCGCCGACTCGCCGTACTCCCGGTAGCCGTTCTCGGCGCGCTCGGGGTGCAGGAGGTTCTGTTCCTCGTAGTAGCGCAGCATCCTGGTGGGGACGCCTGTGCGGCGCGACAGTTCACCGATCTTCATGGCTCTCCACGGGCTTGCGGTGGCGTTCCGGGATGCTGCTTGCCTTCACACTGATGTGAAGGTTCCAGCATGGTGCCATGTCCACCGCACCTACGGCCAAGGGCACCGCCATGTCCTTGCGCCACACCTCCGCACTGCCGTGGCCCGGGCTGCTCGCCCTGTCCACGGCGGCCTTCACGGCCGTCATGACGGAACTGCTCCCGGCGGGACTGCTGCCGCGGATGGCGCCGGCCCTGGGCGTCTCCGAGGGGCGCGTCGGGTTTCTCGTGACCGGTTACGCGCTTGCCTCCTTCCTCGCCGCGGTGCCGCTCACGGCCGTGCTGCGCGGACTGCCGCGCCGCCGGGTGCTGATCGGCACTCTTGTGGGCTTCGCCTGCTGCAACGCCGTCACGGCGCTCTCCACGTCGTACGCGCTGACCTTCGCCGCCCGGCTCGCGGCCGGCGTCATGGGTGGCACGCTGTGGGCGATGCTCGTCGGCTACGCGGCCCGCATGGTGCCCGCCGAGCGGCGCGGCCGGGCGATCGCCGTCGTCCTCGCGGGCATCACCCTCGCCCTGTCCCTGGGCGTTCCCGCCGGCACCGTGCTCGCCGGCGCTCTCGGCTGGCGCGCCGCGTTCGCCGTGCCGGCCGTGCTCGCCGCCCTGCTCGTGATCTGGGTGCGGTGTCAGGTCCCGGACTTCCCCGGCGAGTCGGCCGGCACGCGCGTACCGCTGCGCCGTGTCGCCGCCCTCCCCGGCATCGCACCCATCCTGTCGGTCACACTGTTTCTGCTGCTGGGCCATCAGGTGATGTACACGTACGTGGGCCCGTTCGCGAAACATGTGGGGTTCGACCACACCGGTCTCGTCCTTCTGGTGTTTGGGCTCGCCACCGTCGTCGGGATCTGGATCGTCGGCATCCTGGTCGACGCGCATCTGCGGCCCACCCTGCTGGCGACGCTCGCGGTGATCGCCGGGGCAATGCTCACGCTCGGTCTCGCCGCGCGCAGTCCCGCCGTCCTGCTGGGCGCGGTCGCCCTGTGGGGCGCGGCCTTCGGCGGGGCGCCGACCCTGATCCAGACCGCCCTGATCGACGCCTCCGGTCCCGTCCACGCGGACCTGGCGACCTCGCTGCAGACCACGGTCTACAACACGGGCATCGCGGCGGGGTCGTTCGCGGGCGGGCTCGTCCTGGAGGGGGCGGGGGCGGCGGCTCTCCCGTGGACGGCGCTGCCGCTGGTCGCGGGCACGCTCGGTGTCGTGGTCGCCGGGCGTCGTCGGGCGTTTCCGGCGCGCCGCCCCGTCGAGGATCGGGCACCGGACGCGCCCTCGGCGGACATTCCCGCGCCCTCCCTTCCAAGCGGGTGCATGCCTCCACTTGACGTAGGAGGGCCAGAGGAGCAAAGTCGTACATATACGTCGTAAACATACAACGTCAGCACCACGGTTCACGCAGTGACTCACGAGGGGAGCCTCGTCCCATGACGCACGGGGATGCGGCCGCTGTCTCCACCGATCCGACTCCGGTGGAGCGCCACCCCTCGCTGCTCACCAGCGTGCCCACCACGACCTTCATCCTCGCTCCGAGGCTGCGCCGGGTCGGCCCGGCGTCGGCGATCTCCTTGCTGCCGGTCCCCGACGCCACCACCCGCGCACCCTCGGAGCCCCGGGTCACGGTCGCTGCCCACGCGGCCGAACGTCCCGTGCTGCCGCCGTCCTGAGCGGGGTGGCCACCGTGAATGCGAAGTCGTCCCGTGCACGGACCGTCAAGGGTCCGTCGACGGTCCTCGTCACCGGCGGAGCGGGCTTCATCGGCAGTCACGCGTGCGTCGAACTCCTCGACCACGGATACGAGGTGATCGTGGTCGACGACTACTCCAACGGCACACCGCAGGTCTACGCCAGGGTGGAGCGGGTAGCCGGACGCTTCGTCGGTGCCGTCTACGAGCTGGACATCCGTGATCGGCGCGCCCTATCGGCCGTCTTCGACCGACACTCAGTGGACGCCGTCGTGCACTTCGCCGCGCACAAGGCCGTGGGCGAGTCGACACGGATGCCCGTCGAGTACTACGACACGAACGTCGGGGGCACCATCGCCCTGCTGTCCGTCATGCACGCCCATCAGGTGTACCAACTGGTGTTCTCGTCCTCCTGTTCCATCTACGGGGACGCGGGTCGCGGGGCACTCGACGAGGCGACGCCCGCCCGCCCCACCAATCCGTACGCGATGTCCAAGTGGCTCTGCGAACTGATCCTCACCGACGTCTGCCGCCGCTGCCCGGAGTTCGCCGTGCTCTGCCTGCGCTACTTCAACCCGGCCGGCGCCCACCCCAGCGGACTGCTGGGTGAGGACCCGCGGGGCACGCCCGACAACCTGATGCCGTACGTGGCACAGGTGGCCATCGGCCGCCGGGAGCGGCTGAGCGTGTTCGGCGGCGACTACCCGACGCCCGACGGAACGGCGATCCGCGACTACCTCCACGTCGTGGACACCGTCGAGGCACACCGACTGGCCCTGGACCACCTCGCCGACGGGCCGGGTCTGCGAGTGTTCAACCTCGGCGCGGGCAGGGGCAGTACGGTACTCGAGGTCATCGACGCCTTCGGTGACGCGTGCGGCAGACCGCTGCCGTACGAGGTCGTCGGGCGCCGCCCGGGCGACGTGGCCGAACTCGTCGCCGACGCGAGCGCCATCGCCCGCGCGTGGGGCTGGCGTCCCGCCCGTGACCTCGCCGCCATATGCCGGGACTCCTGGCGCTTCCAGCAGCTCAACCCCGAGGGCTACGCCGGCTCCGCCCGGCGCCCGAACCCCAAGGAGTGACCGGGCCCCGCCTGCCACGAGATGCAGGCGTCCACCGCCGGTGCCTACGATCTACGAAGGGACGGACCGAGCGGACGGCCCGGTGTCCTCCGACACGGGGAGGCGCGTGCCATTGCTGCGGGTGCACCGGCTGACGGCCACGTACGTCGTGCTGGTCTCGGTCGCCACGATCGTCTACATGACCGTCCCCACGGCCCGCGCGCCCCTGTGGGCCGTCATAGGACTTTCCGGCGTCCTCGCCCTGTCGACCGGCGTCGTCCTGCACCGCCCCGCGCACACATGGCCCTGGTGGCTGCTCGCGGGCGGACTGCTCACGTTCGCCGCGGGAGACACGTACTACAACGTCATGGAGCAGTACTTCAACGCGGCCAACCCGTTCCCGTCCCCGGCCGACGCGCTCTACCTCTCGACCTACCCACTCCTCGCCGCCGGGCTCTTCGGCCTCATCCGGTACCGATGGGTGGGCCGCGACCTGCCGAGCCTGCTGGACGCGTTGATCTTCACCGCCGGTCTCGCCCTGCCGGTGTGGGTGTTCCTCGTACAGCCGCTCACGCAGGTGGAAGGCATGACCTGGCAGCAGCGCGCCATCAGCATCGCCTACCCGCTGGGCGATGTACTGGTGCTCGCGCTCCTGGCCTGTCTGCTCGCGCCCAGCCCCACACCCGGGCACATTCCCGCCGTGCACCTCCTCGTCCTCGGCACCGTGACGCTGCTCGGCTTCGACATCGCGTACGGGATTCTGCAGCTCAACGGGTCCTGGCAGGCCGGGACGCTGGTCGACTCAGGCTGGATCGTCTTCTACACGGCCTGGGGACTTGCCGCCCTGCATCCGTCGATGGTCGAGCTGACCGCCTCCGCGCACCGGCGGCAGTCCCTGCTGCCACCACCACGCAGGCTGCTGCGGCTCACGGCGGCCACCCTGATCGCGCCGGGCATCCTGCTGTACGAGGGTCTGCAGGGCTCTGCCCAGGACGCGGCGGTCATCGCGATCTTCTCCGGCGTGCTCTTCCTGCTGGTGATCCTCCGCCTCACGGGCATGGTCGTGGCCCACCGCAAGGCCATGGCACGGGAACGGGCACTGAACACGGCGACCGCCTCCCTGGTGTCGGCGATACAGCTGGAGGAGATCACCGAGAGCTGCCGACTGGCGGTCGGCGCCCTGTTCGGTCCGAAGATCCCGCACGGCACACTCCTGCTCCCGGCCGATCAGGCGCCGGGCCCCGCGACGAGCCGAACACGCCTGGTGGCCTCCGCCGACCTCGGACCGAAGATCGCCGCCCGGCTCGGCGACCAGCCGACCACCCTCGTGTGCTTCATGAGTCCCAGCGACCGTCCCGCGAGCGAACTGCAAGGACTGCTGCTGGCGGCGGGTCCCGAGAAGCAACTCTCGGAAATGCGCGGCGCGCTGGAGATCCTCGCCTCCCACGCGGGCCTGGCCATGGAGCGCATCGCACTGCGCCAGGAGATCATCCGGCAGGAGAGCGAGGCGTACTTCCGCACGCTGGTGCGCGACACCTCTGATGTCATCCTCATCGTCGAGGACGACAACACGGTGCGGTACGCCAGCCCGTCCGCGCAGGCCATGTTCGGTGCGGCGCAGCTCATCAACGCGCTCCTGCCGGATCTGGTGGACCCCCGCGATCGCGAGCGGGCGGCGCGCGCACTCGCGGCCATGCGAAGCGGGGGGCAGCCCGAGACGCACGACCACTGGTGGATGCTGCGGGACGGCGTGCGCATCGAGGTCGAGGTGCGCTGCAGCAACCTGCGCGACGAGCGCACCGTGGGCGGGCTTGTCGTCACCCTGCGGGACGTGACCGAGCAGCGCCGCCTGGAACAGGAACTCACACAGCGTGCCTTCCACGACTCGCTGACCGGTCTGCCCAACCGCACGCTGCTCCTGGAGCGAATCGAGCGCGCGCTGCTGCGCGGCCTGCGCGAGTCGACGCTCACCTGTCTGCTCTTCATCGACCTGGACGACTTCAAGCTGGTCAACGACACGTTGGGGCACTCGGCCGGCGACCACCTGCTGATCTCCGTCGGCGAACGGCTCTCGGAGGCCCTGCGGCGCAGCGACACGGCGGCGCGCCTCGGCGGGGACGAGTTCGCCGTGCTGATGGAGGACGCGAAGGAACCGCTCGACGCCGAGCTGCTGGCGGCCCAGGTCATCCAGACCCTGAGCAGGCCGTTCAACCTGCCCGAGGAATCCGTGAGCGTCTACGCCAGCGTGGGCGTCGCCACGGCCCGGGACAGCACGGACGCGGAGGAACTGCTCAGCCATGCCGACCTCGCCCTCTACGCGGCGAAGGCGGCGGGCAAGCGCCAGTGGCGCCGCTTCCAGCCCCGGCTGCGGGTGCAGATGGTGGAGCGCCACGATCTGCAGGCCCGCCTCAACAGCGCCATCGCCGGCGAGGAGTTCGCGTTGCGCTACCAGCCGGTCGTGGACATCACCGCGGGCGAGGTCGTCGGCTTCGAGGCGCTGGCCCGCTGGCCGCGTGCCGCCCGGGACCCGGTCCCGCCGGAGCAGTTCATCGCGCTCGCCGAGGAGACCGGGCACATCACTTCACTGGGCGCGTGGGTCCTGGAGAACGCCACCGCCGACATCGTGGACCTGCAACGCCTGACCGAACCAGCCGCTTCGCCGTACATCAGCGTCAATGTGTCCGCCCGGCAGTTCCGGGACACCGGCTTCCTGGACCAGGTGCGCAAGGCGCTGGAGACGCCCGGTCTCGCCCCGGGGTCGCTGCAGCTGGAGCTCACCGAGACGGTGATGATGGGCCGGGACGCCCAGATCCAGGCGGTGCTGGCCTCGCTGAAGGACCTTGGGGTCCACATCGCGGTCGACGACTTCGGCACCGGCTTCTCCTCGCTGGGCTATCTGCGGGAGTTCCCCGTCGACGTACTGAAGATCGACCGTTCGTTCATCAGCGACATCACCCAGGACAGCCGGCAGGGCGCGCTCGTCGAGGGGATCGTCAACATCGCCGACACGTTGGGCCTGGAGGTGATCGCAGAGGGGATCGAGGACTCCGCCCAACGGGATCTGCTGGCCGACATGGGGTGCAGGTTCGGGCAGGGCTATCTTTTCGCGCGGCCCATGACGGTGGAGCAGAGCGAGTTCCTGCTGCGGCAGCGCGACGGCACGCAGTTCGCGTCGGCGGCGGACGGGGTGCGGGGCATCGCGGGGGCGAGAGGATCGCCCGGCGCCCGGCGGCGGGAGAGGACCTCGGTGGTCTCGGGCGGGACCCGGCCCCCTGCTGCCCGCGGCGACCCGCGCTCGGGCGAGCTGGAACACCTGCGGCGGACCAGCCCCATGAGCGACGCGGTCCTCGACGAGGTGCGCGGCCGTCACATCCGCAGCGCGGACCACTGGCTGATCGACTTCGCCTCGTGCAACTACCTCGGATTCGACTGGGATCCGGAGGTCATCGAGGCCATCGAGCCCGCCGTGCGCACGTGGGGCACGCATCCGAGCTGGTCACGGCTGATCGGCAGTCCGCGCCTGTACCCCGACATCGAGGAGCGGCTCGCCGCTCTCCTCGGTGCACAGGACACCCTTCTGCTGCCCACCGCGACCCTCATCCACGCCTCCGTGATCCCTGTGCTGGCGGAGCGCGGACATGTCTTCGTCGAGGCGACGGCCCATCGGACCGTGTACGACGGTGCGCTCGCCGCCCGGACACGGGGCGCGACGCTGCAGCGCTTCCACGCGGAACGGCCCGACGAACTGGACGCGATGCTGCGCTCCCTGCCCCGGTCCTCACCGCGTCTGGTGTGTCTGGACGGCGTCAACAGCATGAGCGGGAACATCCCCGACCTGCCACGACTGGCCGACATCTGCCGGGGCCGGGGCGCCACGCTGTACATCGACGACACGCACGGCTTCGGCGTCATCGGCCAGCGCGGGCCGCAAGAGTTGTCTCCGTACGGAATGCGCGGCAACAGTGTCGTCCGGCACACGGGCGAGACCTACGACGGCATCGTGCTCGTCGGCGGCTTCTCCAAGGCGTACTCGTCGCTGCTGGCCTTCCTCGCCCTGCCACCCGCTCTCAAGGACCGCCTCAAAACGGCCGCGGCGCCCTACCTCTACTCGGGCCCCTCGCCCACGGCCTCCCTGGCCACGGCACTGGCCGGGCTGGATGTCAACGACCGTCGTGGGGACGTCATCCGGGCCGAGCTGCACCACAGGACCGCCCGGGTGCTCGGACACCTGCACACGCTCGGAGTGGACACCCTCAACACGGACGGACTGCCGATCATCGAGATCCCCCTGGCGAACGCGTCCGATCTCGACGCGGTCGGCCAGTTCCTGTGGGACGAGGGCATCTACGTGACCTTGGCCGCCCACCCGCTCGTGCCTCGCGACCGGGTCGGCTTCCGCGTCCAGATCACGGCCCTCAACTCCGAGGAGGACATCGACCGGCTCACCGTCACACTCACCCGGCTCTCCGAACGCTTCGCGCTGCGGCCGAGGAGCTGACTTCGGTATGCCGACCCTCAACGACGACGTGGACTGGGACAGTTGGCCGGTCGCGGACTATCTCGCGGAGAACTACCGCGAGCTGCACCCCTGCGACGCCGCCGTCATCGCCCACCACTCCGCGTTCTACCGCCGTCTCGCCCCGGACAGCATCGAACGCTCCGTCGAGTTCGGTGCCGGGCCCAACCTGTACCCGCTGATGCTCGCCGCTGCCGCGAGCCGCCGCATCGACGCCGTCGAGGCCGGGGCCGCGAACGTCGCCTATCTGCAAAGGCAGTTGAACCGGGCCCCCGAGGCGAGCTGGCTCCCGTTCTACACGCGCTGCCGAAACCTCAACCCGGACCTGCCGACGACGCTGGCACGAGCACTGTCACGCGTCCTCGTCGTCCACCAGGACGTCCGGGCTCTGCCGTCCGGCGGATACGGTCTCGCCTCCATGCACTTCGTCGCCGAAGGCGTCACCGAGGACTTCGCGGAGTTCACGGAGTTCTGCCGGCGCTTCGCACGCTCCGTCGTACCGGGCGGGCACCTGGTCGCCGCCTTCATGGAGAACATGCCCACCTACCGAATCGGCCCGGCATCGAAGTGGCCGGGCTGCCCGGTGAACCCGGACGTCATCACCGAGGTCTTCACCCCCCTCACGCAGCAGCTCGCGGTGACCCGCATCGACGTCGACCCGACCCTGCCGGACTACGGCGACTCCGGCATGGTGCTGCTCACCGCGGTCTCGGCGTCGCCTTCTGCAGGGTGAGCGCCGTCTCGACGAGCGCGATGTGACTGAACGCCTGTGGTGCGTTGCCCAGTTGACGGCCCTCGACCGGATCCCACTGCTCCGAGAGCAGTCCGACGTCGTTGCGGATCGCCAGGACCCGCTCGAACACGTCGTACGCCTCATCCACGTCACCGATCGCGGCCAGTGCCCGCGCGTACCACAACGAACACGCCACGAACGCGCCTTCCCGGCCGGGGGCACGGTCGTCGCACGCGAACCGGTGCATGAACCCGTCGCGCCGCAGCGCCCCCATGGCACGCACCGTGTCCCGCACCCGTGGGTCGGCGGCCGGCAGGAAGCCGAGGCTGGGCATGAGCAGGGCCGCGGCGTCGAGGGCGGACGAGTCATAGGCCTGGACGAAGGACCGCTGCCCGGCGTCCCAGCCTCGCAGGCACACCTCCCGCCCCACCTCGTCGCGCATGGAGTGCCAGGTGCCCGGCACCTCGGCTCCGAGCCGTTCCCCCAGCGCGAGCGCACGGTCTGCGGCCACCCACACCATGACCTTCGAGTGGACGAACTGCCGTGCGGGACCGCGTACTTGCCACAGTCCCTGATCGGGGTCCTGCCAGTGCCTCTGGAGGAAGCACATCAGGTCCTTCACCAGGCACCACACATGTTCGGGCAGCGGGATGCCCGACCGCTGCGACAGCCAGAGCGCGTCCAGCACCTCGCCGTACACATCCAGCTGGAACTGGCCCATCGCGGCGTTGCCGAACCGCACCGGGCGTGATCCCTCGTAGCCGGGCAGCCAGGGAGCTTCCGTCTCCGGAAGCAGTCGCTGGCCCGCCACGCCGTACACGGCCTGGAGTTCGGCGGGATCACCGGCGATGGCGCGGACGAGCCAGTCGAGCCAGGCCGCCGCCTCCTCCCGATAGCCACTGCGCAGGAGGCAGGAGAGGGTGAGGGTGGAATCACGCAGCCAGCAGAAGCGGTGGTCCCAGTTGCACTCTCCTCCGATACGTGCGGGAAGCGAGCTGGTGGGAGCCGCGATGATGCCGCCCGTGGGTGCGTAGGTGAGCGCCTTGAGGGTGATCAGGGAGCGCACCACCGACTCTCGCCACGGGCCCTGGTAGCGGCACTGTGCGGTCCAGTGCCGCCAGAAGTCCCCGGTCTCCTTCAGCGCCGTGTCCGGGGGTACGCAGAAGGGGGCGGGCAACTCCGTCAGATGCGAGGGCGCCCAGACCAGCGTGAGGGCCAGCCGGCGCCCGGCGGTGACGGTGAAGTCGTACACCGTGGACTCCTCGTCGCCGGCTTCCTCTACCGGGCCGTCGGCGCCCAGCCAGACCGAGTCGGGTCCGGCGACGGCGACGGTGCAGTTGTCGGTGACGCGGGTCCAGGGAGCCACCCGGCCCTGGTGGAAGCGCAGCCGCAGGGTGCTGCGCATGGGCACGGCACCGGTGAGTCCCTCGACCACCCGTACCAGGCAGGGCAGTTGGGTACGCGGAGGCATGAAGTCCGTCACCCGCACCGTCCCCGACGCGGTCTCCCACTCCGAGTCCAGGACGAGCGTGTCCGAGCGGTAGGAGCGGCGCGTGCACACGGTGCCGTCCGCGGGGGAAACCCGCCAGAAGCCGTTGTCCGGCGCGCCGAGCAGCGCGGCCAGACAGGCCGGCGAGTCGAAGCGCGGCAGGCACAGCCAGTCGACGGACCCGTCCCTGCCGATCATGGCAGCGGTTTCCAGGTCGCTGAGGAGGGCGTAATCCTCGATGGGTCTACTCATGATCGGATTACGCCGTCGTGCACTTGGCCGCTTCTCCACGGTACGCCCGTTTCGGGTGCCTGGCGCCGGCGGTTCGGAGCGACTGCGCGGTCGGCCTGCGGGCCCTTGGGAAACTCGTTGCCGGGCCCGCTAGGCGAAGCGGTCGAGGAGGGCGTCCAGACCGGCGGCCAGACCCTCCGGGCCGCCGTGCTCGGCGAGGGCCGGGGCGGCCTCGCGGAGCCGGGGGAAGTCCTGCGACGGCATGCGGTGCAGGCCGAGGCGGAAGGCGGGCTCGGACTCCTCGGGGTTGTCCACCATGGCGCGCAGCTCCACCGACACGTAACCGAGGAGCCAGGCGGTGAAGGCCCGGAAGACGGCCGCGGCGCGGTTCTCGTCGAGGCCGGCCTCTTCGAGCAGAGCCAGGACGCGTTCGTGGTCGCGCAGGACGGCCTCGGGGCGCCGTGCCAGCGGAACGGCGAGCATACGCGTGGCGAGCAGCGGCACGACCTCGGGGTGGGCGAGGGCGACTTCGTAGGTCGCGAGCGCGATGCGCTGCAGCCGAGTGCGCCATTCGGGGGCCGCCGCCGTGGGGCGCGCGGTCCGGGGCGAGGGCTCGCCGGACGCGGAGTCCAGACGGTCCTCCAGTTCGAGGTACAGGGCCTCGACGAGGCCGTCGAGCAGAGCGTCCTTGCTGGGGGCGTACCGGTACAGGGCCATCGCCTCCACGCCGAGCTCCGCCCCCAGGCGGCGCATGCTCAGCGCCGACAGCCCCTCGCGGTCGACCAGCTCCAGCGCGGCCGCCAGTACGCGTTCGCGACTCAGCCGGCCGTATCGACCGCGGTCGCTGGCGCGTCGGGCCGGACCGGAACCCTGCTCCTTCGCCATGTCTCGCCTCCAGAAATGAGTCTGGGCCACATCACCGCGGGCGGGGCCCTTTGTCCCGGACGTGTTCCCCGCCGCTTGACTGCATGCAGCAACCGGGGCAAGGTGTACGTATACGGTGTAAATATACAGCAATAAAGGACGACACCGTCGGGACACCCCCAACCGCTCCGGAAGCGGGGGAGCACTGAGATGACAGTCCATCGGTCCCACATCCCGCGCGTGCCCTTCGCCGTGACCGAGATCAGCCCGGAAGCCCGGCGGGCAGCCGAGCGCGTTCTCGCCTCGGGATGGGTGACCACCGGACACGAGACGGAACTCTTCGAGCAGGAGTTCGCCTCCTATGTCCGGGCCGGTCATGCCGTCGGGGTGAGTTCCTGCACGGCGGCACTCGAACTGGCGCTGCGCGCTCTGCGGCTGCCCGCCGGCGGCCGCGTGCTGATCCCGACGGTGACGTTCTGCGGCGCAGCCCAGGCGATCCTGCACGCCGGGCTTCGTCCGGTGCTGGTGGACGTCGATCCGCGCACGGGGATGCCCACCGCGGCCACGGTCGCCGAGGCGTCCCGGGCCTGCGGATGCGCCAACGCGATGATCGTCCTGCACTTCGCGGGGGCTCCGGCGCCGGTCGCCGAGCTGGCCGAGGCCGCCCGGCTCCCGCTGTCGCTGGTCATCGAGGACGCCGCGCACGCCCTCGGGACGTCGGTGGGCGACCACCCCGTCGGGGCTCTCTCCGCGGCGGCCTGCTTCAGCTTCTACGCCACCAAGAACCTGCCCATCGGCGAGGGCGGCATGGTGACCACGGACGACGAGAGCATCGCCGGACGCATCCGCCGCGCACGCCTGCACGGTATGTCCGCCGACGCCTGGCGCCGCGACCTGCCGGGCGCCGACTGGCGCTACACGGTCGAGGACGCGGGCCTGAAGGCCAACATGACGGACGTGCAGGCAGCCATCGGGCGCGCCCAGCTGCCCCACGTCGCCGACTGGCAGGGGCGGCGCCACGCGGCAGCCGACCGGTACGCGGTCGGTCTGGACGGCATCTCCGGGATCGAACCCCTCGACGTCCCCACCCGCGGCACACATGCCCGGCACCTCTATCCGGTGCGGGTCCTGGAGGAGTACGGGACCGGGCGCGACGAACTGATCGAGCGGCTCGCGGAGCGCGGGATCGGCACGTCCGTCCACTTCATCCCGCTGCACCGCATGCCGTACTTCCGCCGGTCCACGACCCTGCCTCCGGGAGGTCTGCCCGGAGCCGACGAACTCTTCCCCCAAGTGCTCTCGCTGCCCCTGTACCAGGGCCTCACCGCGGACATGGTCGACCAGGTCTGCTCCGAGCTCGGCCGGCTCGCCGGACCACACCGCAGTGCGCCCTCCGCTCCGAACCCGCGGCGGTCCGAGGAACTGCGCACCCTCGTGATCGGCGCCGGGGAGGCGGGGCAGGCACTCGCCCGCGACCTCGCGCGGACCCCCGAGTTCGGGCTGGCCCCGGTGGGTTACCTCGACGACGACCCGGTCAAGCAGAGCGCCGGGAGCATCGGGGACCTGCCCGTCCTGGGGAACCTGGACGACACCAAGGCGGCCGCGCTCGAACACCGGATCGACGCGGTGGTCGTGGCCATCCCCGGGTTGAGCCCGGAGCGGTTCCGGGAGGTGGCCGAGGCCGCCGAGGCCACGGGGGCGAGCGTGCGCTACCTCCCGTCCTTCATCGCCGCCCTGCGCCGGGACGTGGCGGGCAGCGACATGCGCGCGCTGGACGTGCACCAGCTGATCGGCCGCAACGAGATCCATGTGGTCAGCCCCGAGGCCCGCTCCACGGTCGCCGGACGCCGGGTCCTGGTGACCGGGGCCGGGGGGTCCATCGGGAGCGAACTGTGCCGGCAGGTCCGTGCCTTCGGCCCGAGCCGGCTCTTCCTGCTCGACCACGACGAGTCGAACCTGCACCGGTTGCAACTGGAGCTGTACGGCGACGCGCTGCTCAGCGACGACATCGTGATCTCGGACATCCGCGACCGGCCCCGCATCGACCAGATCTTCCGCGAGCTGCGTCCCGAGGTCGTCTTCCACGCGGCCGCCCACAAGCACCTGCCGCTGCTCGAACGCCATCCCTGCGAAGGCGTGAAGTCGAACGTGATGGGGACACAGCACCTGGTCCGCGCCGCGGCGGCGTGCGGCACCGAGCGGTTCGTGCTCATCTCCACGGACAAGGCGGCCGATCCCGTCTCGGTGCTCGGCGCGACGAAACGCCTGGCCGAACTCATCGTGCAGGAGGCCCAGCAAAGCGCCCCCGCCGGGACGGTGTTCACCGCCGTCCGCTTCGGCAATGTGCTGGGCAGCCGCGGCTCGTTGCTGTCCGTCGTGGCCGAACAGCTGGGCTCGGGCGGCCCGGTGACGGTCACCCACCCGGACGTGACGCGGTTCTTCATGACCATCGAGGAGGCCGTCGGTCTTGTCCTGGAGGCGGCCCGGATGGCCGAGGGCGGTGAGGTGTTCGTCCTGGACATGCACGATCCGGTACGGATCGTGGACCTGGTCCGCAAGTTCGCCCAGTCGGTCAACGTGCCGGACGTGGACATCCGCTTCACCGGCCTGCGCCAGGGCGAGAAACTCAACGAGACGCTGTTCTCCCGGCACGAGAGCCACACCCGCACGTCGCATCCGCAGATCCTCGCCGCGACGCCCTCCCGACGCCGCAACGGCCGCGGGGCCCTGTCGGAGCGGCTCCCGGGCCTCTACGCCACGGCCCAGCACAACGACGCCACTGCCGTACGCCGGGAGCTGGCCGGCCTTCTCCCGGGCTTCCCCGCATCAGCCGCGTCGCCGTCGCACACCGCCATGACCGCCCCTTACCCGGACGGCTTCTGATGTCCGCGCGGCGCTCGTGGCCCGCTTGGCCGCCACGGCCGAGGCCTGCGACACCTCGGAGGCGGCGCCACGTCGTGCGCACCCTGATCGTCTGCGGGCTGACGGCCGTGCTCGCCCTGGCCGGACTGGTCGTCGGCGGAGTCTGGTGGGGAACGGACCACTACGGCGACCAGGTCGCCAGGATTCCGCACGCCTTCCCCAGCGGCCCTCGCCCGCACAAGCCGCCGGGCAACACCGGAGGCACCACCTTCCTGCTCGCGGGTGTCGACCGCCGCTCGGACAAGCCGACCACCGGCCGTGATGCCCAGACGGCACTGTGGCAGTACGGCGCACAGCGCAGCGACACGCTGATGCTGGTGCACTTCAGCGCCGACGAGCGCCGGGCCGACATCGTGTCGATACCGCGCGACAGCTGGGTTCCCATCCCCGGCCACGGATCCGCGAAGATCAACGCCTCCTTCTCGTGGGGCGGACCGGCCCTCCTCGTGCAGACCGTCGAGCAGCTCACCGGCGCCCGTATCGACCACTTCGGCATCGTCGACTGGTACGGCTTCAAGTCCCTCACCGACGCGGTCGGCGGCGTACCGATCACCGTCCACGAGAACTCGTACGACTCCGAGCAGCATCTCGGCTTCAAGACCGGCACCCACACCATGAACGGCACGGAGGCCCTGTCGTACGTGCGACAGCGCCACGGTCTGCCCGGCGGTGAGCTGGACCGCATCCGACGCCAGCAGCAGTTCCTGCGCAGCCTGGTGGGCGAGATGCGCGGCGAGGTCAGCGTCACCAATCCGCTCGGCATCGCCAGAATGCTGGACACGATCACCCGCACGGTGAGCGTCGACGACAACATGTCCAACGCCGATCTGCGCGACCTCGTCCTCGGCCTGCGCCATCTCAACACCTCCGACGCCCACTTCGGCATCGCGCCGATCGTGCATCCGCAGATGATCCGGGGGCAGTACGCGCTGATCCTCGACCGGGAGAAGCTGCGGGCGCAGTGGCGTGCGGTCGAGACGGGAGACCTGTCATGAACGCGCGTCAGCCGATGTCCGGTGACGCCACGGCACTCTCTCCGGGCTCCGAGGAGTTCGTCGTCGGCCCGCAGTCACGCAGGCGTGTCCTGGTCATCGGTCAGCTGGACGGTTTCGGCAACAGCCTCAAGCCCGTCGCGATCGCGCGGTTTTTGCGGGAACGCGGGCATCAGGTGCGGTTGGTGGACACATCAGGGCTGAGCAGAGCCTCCACCTCGGCCGGGTTCCGCGGCAAGCTGCCGGCTCCCGACGCCGGGAAGATCGCCCTGTACGTGAACGAGGTGCTGTCGATGCTGATCAGGCGCTACGGAGGTCGGAGCAGACACTTCCTCTCGTACTACACCCTCGTCGCGGACCAGCGCATTCGCCGCGCCGTTCTGCGGCGCGCACTGCCCCTCGACGACTTCGACCTGGTCATCTGCGAGACCCCGAACAACGCCTGGGTGCTGACCGCCGCCACCAAGAGCCACACGATGTACGACTGCCCCACGCCCTGGGCGGACGACGTCCACCTCCAGGGCAAGGTGACCGAGCGGCAGCACGTCCGGCTCCGCCGACGGGAGATCCGTCTCTGCGAGAGCGTCGACCATCTGGCGTTCCACTGGGATTCGTACGCCCGCTACGCGAGGGAGCAGTACGGTCTCAGCGGACGGAACCTGATGACACTGAACTTCGGCTGCACACCTGCCGACCCCTCCCTGCGGGCCAGGTTCGAGGATCCGCCGCGCATCGTCTACCTCGGCCACCTGGGCCTTCGCTTCATCGACCTTCCCCTCCTGGCACGGCTCTCCGCGCTGTACCCGATCGACGTGTACGGAGGTCCGCCGCCCGATCCGAAGCTGGGGCTGCGGTACCTCGGCTACGGCACACCCGACAGCCTGCGGAACTACCAGATGGGCCTGATCACCTGCAGTCAGGATCTGTTGATGAAGGAGGGGTTCTCGGCCAAGCACCTGACGTACCTGGCGCATGGGCTGCCCGTCCTCGTCCCGGCATGGCGGCGCAATGTCGACGTCCTGCGCGGCACGGTGACCTACACCGAGGCGACCTTCCGCCAAGTGGTCGACGGGCTCGGTGACAGGGCACTGTGGCAGGCGAAGAGCGACGAAGCGTACGAGCAGGCACATCACCTGTCCTGGGACCGGACGCTTCTCCCCCTGGACTCCTTGTTGCAGCGCGTGCCTCGCGTCGATCGACCGCCCTGCCCGGTCGGCGGATGACATGAGGGAGAGCACGGATGACTCCCCCACGGACGACGGCACGCTGTCCCCCGGCGAACTGAAGCACCGCGCAGCTTCGGGCGTCTTCATCGTCGCGACGCGCGGCGTGGTCATCATGGCCCTGGGGCTCATCGGCAATGTCGTGGTCGCCCGGGTGCTCGCTCCTGACGACTTCGGTGTCGTCGCCATCGGCATGTCCGTGGTCTTCTTCTCCCAGCTGATCTCCGATGGCGGCCTGGCCGCGGGGCTCATCCGCCGTGCCGAGCCGCCGACTTCGGCGGAACTCGGAGCCTTCAGCGCGTTCCAGCTCTCGGTCACCGGCGTGGTCGCTGTGACCGCAGTGGCCGTGGCCCTCGTCTGTCCCTTCGGTGAAGTCGGCTGGGTCACCGCGGTCATGGTGGCTTCCATGCCCTTCGTCGCCCTGCAGTTCCCAGGGCGGATCCTGCTGGAGAGGGATTTGCGCTACCGGCGCCTCGCGGCGGTCGAACTCCTCCAGTCCCTCTGTTTCCAGGCCTGGGCCGTGGGCACCGTGGTGGCCGGGTTCGGCGTGTGGGGACTGGCGACGGCGACCGTCGTCCGTGCCGTGGTCGGCGCGATCGCGATGGGCTTCGCGTGCCGGGAGGGGTTGGTGCGGCCCCGGTTCTCCATGCATCTCATCAGGCCTCTCGTCGGCTTCGGCCTGCGCTTCCAGGCCGTCAACGCCGCCTGGATCGTGGGAGAGCAGTCGCTCAACGTATCCGTGGGCGTGATCGGCGGCAGTGCCGCGCTGGGCCTGTGGGTTCTCGGCAGAAGGGTCCTGGAGGTTCCTTACCTGCTCATCACCACCTTGTGGCGCGTGTCGTTCCCCACCATGTCCAAACTGACCGCTGCGAAGGCAGAGGTGGGCCCGCTCATGGAACGCTCCGTGGGCATGGCCGCGGTGGGCATCGGATTCGTGCTGACCGGGATCGCGGGCGGCGCTCCCGGGCTGATCCCAGGGCTCTTCGGGCAGCAGTGGCGCGACACGAGCGCCATCCTTCCCGGTGCCTGTCTGGCGGTGGCCATCAGCGGGTCCGTCTCGGTGGCAACCCAGGGATACCTCTATGCGGTGGGCGACGTCAGCGCGGTCCTGCGAGCCGAGATCACGCAGTGGCTCACGTTGTCCCTCGTCGCGCTGCCCCTGCTCCGGGCGATCGGCGTCGCCTCCATCGGAGTCGGCTGGTTCGTCGCCGCGGTGCTGCAGTCGACCGTGCTCGGCCGGGCGACCACGCGACGCGTCCCCACCAGGTTCCTGCGCCCGCTGCTCCCCCCGATCCTGGTCGGTCTGTGCTCTTCGTCGTTCGGGTGGGCGATCACCGTGAAGGCCGGCGAGGATCTGACGGGCGGTGCGGCAGGCGCGGCCTCCGCAGTGGCGATCTTCGCGGCCGGCCTGGCCGTGGTCGACCGTCGCCTGCTGGAGGAGACGTCCCGCATCGCCCGCTACGCGATGCGGGCAGCTCTGCCGCGAGGAGCACGGGCCTCCGCTTGAGGGCTCTCCAGGAGCGTCCTCAGCGGCTCCAGGGTCCGGTTCCAGTCGAGGCGCAGCGCTTGTTCGTACGCTTCGTCACTGACCGCCTGCCACTGGGCCTGCTGACTCAGCCTGCCCAGGACGTCCCCGAAGTCCGCCTCGGTGTACGGCACCGATCCGCGCAACAGATCGAGGTGGCGTCGCCAGGCGGGAACCAGGACGGGCAACCCGTGCGCAAGATAGTGCAGGTGTTTCGCCGAGAAGCCCTCCTGGCGGATCGGGTCCCGGGTGCAGGTGATCAGCCCCAACTGGTACTGCTGCAGGACGTCAGGTGTGGCGTAGCCCCGGTAGTTGAGGCCGAGAGACGGATCAGGCGGTGGGCCTCCATAGACATCGATGGAGGGGTACTGCCGGCTCAGGCGTGCGAGCATCGGCAGGTTGACGAACCGGGAACTGAGCGATCCGAGATAGGCCACACGCGGCGGGTCGGAGAAGCAGGCTCGCTGTGCCGAGGGAGTGCATCCCCAGTTGAGCTGCAGAAAATTCTGTCCACTGATGCCGTAATGGGCCATCGCGTAGCGGCCGTACGATTCCCAGCTGAAGGACAGACGGTCCATGGACTCCAGGAACTCTGTCTCCCAGCGACGGAACTTCCGGTGTTGTCGCCGGGTGAGCCGGCCCTCGTGAAAGACCTCGTCCGCCCAGGGGTTGGGGCAGTCGTAGAGGGTTTCCGCGGCGACACCGGTCGTCAACAGCCCCGCGTCGTAAGGCGTCTCGACTATGACGAGGTCGAACCGATCAGGTTCGAGTTCCTTCTTGAGAATGCGACGGCGCAGATGGTGATCCGCCAGGAGAACGTAGTACGACAGATGCCGGCGCCCAAAACTCCACCGGCGGGTCAGCACCTTCGAGGCGACATCGTTCGCGTACAGCGCCAACCGCTCGGGCCTCACGGAACCGGGAAGCATCCTCCCGAGGGAACCCTGCTCGCCGGACGCGCGCGCGAGACAGCTGGTGTCCTTCAGGTGTACTTCGTGACCGCACTCCCGGAGAAACTTTTCGATGGCCATGGGCTTGACGCTGTTTGCGTATCCATCCAACTGCGCCACGATCAAAACACGCTTGGACCGCATGACACTGGACCTTTCGTTCCCGTGGCAATGGAGCCTCCTCCCTCCCGAGGAGGAGCTCGTTCCAGCTTCGGTCGGTATCCCTCAGCAATGCATGTTTACATTGTAAATATACAGTCCAAGGCTGGACCCGACCAGGCGGACACCTATACCGAAGACAGTCGGCAACGGGGAGCATCCCGTCGGCTCGGAGTGTACGCTTACAGTGTAAACGGAGACGAAATGCGGCCCTCAGGAACCCACCCGGGCAACGGCATCCAGTAACCGGACCAGCATGCGAAGGACCCAGCATGTCGTGGCAGGCACAGCACTCGACGGCACTTCTCCTGGGCATCGTCACCCTGGTGGCGCTGATCCCCATCCTGATTGCGGCCCGCAGAGCTCATACCTTCGGCGACTGGGATCTCACGTCGACCTATGTGTTCGCCGTCGGGGTCACAGGCACCCTGCCCGTCGCCCTCCTGATTGCGCGATCCGGCCAGCCGGAACGCCTCGACCTCCGGGGGAACATTGTCGTAGCGATCCCCGGGTGGGTCTCGCTCGCCGGACATTCGCTCGAAGCGCTGCTCGCCGCCGTGTCCCTTGCCTTTCTGGTCACCAGGCTTCTGCGCGGGGCCCAGCCCAATTTCGCGCCCTGTATCGCGATCGTGCTGGTCACGGCGCTCGCCTTCTCCGACGGACTCAACGGACGCCAGGTCTTCGGATCACAGCAGCTCGTCCTGATTGCGGTCCTCCTGGCCGCCACCGTCGCACGACCGGGACGGTCCGCCTTTCTCGGGGCGGCGGCCTGCTCACTGCTCCTCGCCGTGCTGAGCGGGATCGAGGCACTGGTGCGGTCGAGCAGCGTCCTGCATGAATGCCGGGAAGACAAGTGCGGCGTCTTCGGTGTTCTCTTCAGAGGGGTCTTCACCAACGAGAACACGTTCGGCCTGCTCATGGCCCTGTCCATACCCTTTGTCTGGCTCGCGCTGCGAGGACGGGCCAGAGTCGTCATCTGTTTCTACATCGCGTTCATGTCGGTTGCGACCGGCAGCAGGACCGCGGCAGTCGCCGCGGCGGTCGCCCTCTTCTTCCTCGTGCTTCTCCGCCCGAGTCTGCCCGATGACAAGAACATCGACAGTGGCTCGGGAACACCGGATATCGACCACGACAGCGACGAAAAACCGACAGGCAAGATCATTCTGGCTGCGTTCGGGATAACCGGCGTGACACTGATCGGCCTTGCTCTACCGCTCATGCCGCACGATCAGAGATCGATACCCCAGCGGGCATACCTTTGGGAGCTGGCCCAGGAACGTCTTCCTCAATCCCCCCTCTTCGGCTTCGGCGCCAAGGCTTGGCAACAGTTCCACAGCGACGGAGAAGCTCCCGTCTCGTTCTCCGCACACAATCAGTGGATCGACACCGCATACGCCGGCGGACTGATCGGCCTCGGACTGCTCGCGACACTGATCGGATACATACTGCTCCGCGGCGGCGCCAGGATGTTCCTCATCGCCTCCTGCGTGCTTGCTCCCATCCTCATGGCTTCGGCCACGGAGGTCCCCTGGGCGTTCAGCGGCTACAACTGGCTGAGCTTCATCCTCGTCGCCGCACTCCTGATGCCTGTCCCGGCACGCCGGCGAGCGGGCCCGGCGCCTCGTGCACGCACACATGGCAGTTCCAACGCCGGTCAGCCACCGGCGACGTCACCTGTTCAGCATCAGTCGAGGGCGGGCAGCAGCACGCGCTAGCGACGGGTCTGCCCGCCGCAGAGATGCAGTGCGCTCTCCAGGCACAGCGCCTCCGCCTCCTGGGCCGTAAGGCGCCTGCTCGCGATCCTGGGCCGCGGCGGTGTGTGAAGCCCGAAGACGGCGGCGGCGAGCCAGTCGGGGGTCGGTGACGGGCCAGTTCGCCTACCTCGACGAGGACCTGACCGGATACGAGAACCTGCTGACCCTCGGCCGACCGCACGGCTTGTCCCGGGCTGCCGGCAAGAAGCGTGCCGACGACCTGCTGGACGCGTTCGACCTGACCGGCGCGGCCGACCGGCCGGCGGGTGACTACTCGGGAGGCATGCGCCGCCGACTCGACATGGGCGCCGGCCTGATCGTGACCCCCGACCTGATGTTCCTCGACGAGCCCACGACCGGTCTTGACCCGCGCAGCCGCAACCAGATGTGGGAGCTGGTCCGTCGGGTCGCCGTCGCCGGCACCACGTCGAGGGAGGCCGACCACCTCGCCGAGTGGATCGCGGTCATCGACAACGGCCGGATCGTGGCCGAAGGCACCAGCGACCAGCTCAAGTCCCGGATCGGCTCGGGCTCCCTGCACCTGCGGCTCATCGACGCCGAGCAGCGTCCGCAGGCTCTGCAGATCCTGGCCGGCGCCTTGCAGGGGACGGGTCAGCCCGCCGCCGCCCGCTCGCCCTGTCCACGCTGCTCGCCGGCCCGCCCGACGCGACGGACACAGGCCGGCTGGTGGGACGGGCCATGACCCAGCTCGCCGAGGCCGGGGTGGGCATCGCCGATCTCTCCCTCGGTCGGCGCCCAGCCCGGACGAGGCCTTCCTCACCCTGACCGGCCGACGGACCGGTCAGGCCACCATCGACCACGAGGGAGCGAACGCATGAGCACTCCCACCGTCTCCACGCGCCCGCTGCGGCGGAGGACCCGATCGACGCGCTGCTCGCTGCGGGCCGCGTACGCCGCCGCGCCGGAGCACTCACCGCCTCGACCGTCCTCGGCAGGCGCGCCATGCTCAAGATCCGGCACGATCCCGAGCAGCCCGTGGACTCGGCCGCGATCCCGATCCTGCTCACCTACCTGTGCGCGGCGCCATCAGCAGTTCGACCAGCGACTACCTCAGGATCCTGCTGCCCGCTGTGGTCACCATGAGCATCGCCATCGTCAGCATGTACGGCGGTGCCCGTCTCGCCCAGGACGTGCGCAGCGGAGCCTTGACCGCTTCCGCGGCCTGCCGGTCTGGCGTGGTGCCTTCGTGCTCGGCGGCCTGCTCAGCGACGCCGGGCGTGCTCGCCGCGGTCGCCCTGGTCATCGCCTTCGGGCTCTCGCTGTCCTTGTTGTGGGCCGTGGTCGCCCTGGCCGTCCGCGACCCGGCCGTGGTCATCAGCATCGGCAACTCCGTGCTGATGCCACTGTCGTTCGCGAGCAATGTCTTCGTCCAGTCGAGCACCATGCCCGGATGGCTCCGGGCCTTCGTCGACGTCAACCCGCTCAGCCACGTCGCGAGCGCGGCTCGCGGCACGGACACGACTCGCGGCACAGGCACGACTCGCGGCACAGGCACGACTCGCGGCACAGGCACGACTCGCGGCACAGGCACGACTCGCGGCACAGGCACGGCGGTCGCCTCGTCCCTCGGCGCGACCGCCGCCCTCGCCTTCGTGTGCACGCCGCTCGCGCTCCGTCCCTACGGCAAGCAGGGCCGAGGCCTGCGTGAACGGACCGTGCCGGCGGCAGATGACCTACTCCTGCCGCGCCGGATCACGGCCGAGGGCGTGCGCCGCCAGCGGTCGGGGCTCGGACGCCACAGGTTCTTGCTGCTCCGCCGCTTCCCGCGGCGGGTGCCAGTCGGTGAATCCGCCCGAGGTGGTGCCGACGAGCACGGCGCCGAGGACATGGGCGTCCACGCCCTTCAGACGCGCGAGGGCGCGGCGTGCCTGGTCCCGGCTGGTCTTTCCGGGGCGGACGACAAGGAGCACGCCCTCCGTCTCCGCGGCCAGGACGGCCGCGTCCGCGAAGGACAGGATCGGCGGGCTGTCGACGATCACGAGGTCGGCTTCCGCCTCCAGAGCGCGCAGCACCTTCCCCATGTCCTGCGAGGCGAGGAGCGCGCCCGGATCCGGGGTCAGCGGCCCGCTGGGCAGCATGCGGATGCGGTCGTCGCCCCAGGTCTGGAGGGCGTCGCCGAGCGCGATGCGGCCGGCGAGGACGTCCGTGAGGCCTGCGGTGGCGCCCGGGCCGCGGTCGCGGGCGGGGCGTGGCCGGCGGAGATCGGCCTCGACGAGTACGACACGCCGACCGGTGTGGGCGACGCTCGTCGCGAGCCCGATCGCGGTCTCGGACCGGCCCTCGCCGGGCAGGGCCCCGGCGACGAGGACGGACTTCGGCATACGCCCGCCGGCGGCGAACCGCAGATGGATGCGGAGCTGGCTGAACGCCTCGGTCCGCTGCGTCGTGCCGGCACCGGGCCCGGCGTCCCGGCGGCCCCGGTGATTCGCGTCGGGGATGGCACCCATCGTCGCGAGACCCAGATGTGTGTCGATGTCCTCCGCCGAACGGAGACTGGTGTCGAGAGAGTTGCGCAGCGCGGCGCATCCGATGCCCAGGACGGTCCCGAGGAACAGCCCGATGGCCAGATTCAGTTCGGGGCGCGGGCTCGTCGGTGAGGTCGGCTGCTCGGAGCCACCGACCACGTCGGCCTTGACCAGGGCCGGGGAGGTCGGCGAAGTCTTCTCGATCTCCTCGATGTACGTCGAGAGCTGGGCGGCGGCCTCGTCGGCGATGGCCTGTGCGCGCGCGGCCGACGAACCCTGCACCTGGATGTCGACCAGGGTCGTGTCCAGGGGGACCCGGGCGCTGATCTTTCCGGCGAGCTGGTCGGGGGTCTCGTTCAGGTTGAGCTTGTCGATGACCCGTCCCAGGACCGCGGGACTGGTGGCGATCCGCGTGTACGACTTGACCCGTTGCTGGGTGAACAGGCTTCCCTCGTAAGCGCTGGCACTGTTGCCGTCGCTCGTCGCGACGAACAACTGCGCCTTCGCCGTGTAGGTGCGTGGCATGAGGGCCGTCACGGCGAGGGCCGCCACCGCCCCCAGCAGGATGCATCCCGCGATGATCCGCCACCGGCGGCGCAGGACATCGATGTAGTCGTGGAGATCCATGGACGGCCTCCGTGCGGGGGTTCCGATCGCGCTTGACCTGGTAGGACACTGGGGGCAAAATGTACGTTTACGCAGTAAATATACGGTATCAGCATTTGTAGGGAATGCGAAGCCATGGATCGTCGTCTGGACCGTTGCGCGGTCACTCCTTACGGCCGGGAGGCCGGGAGTTCGCGGGTGCGCGTCTTCGAGTGGCTCGACCGCCTCGGCGTGGACTTCACCGTCGGCAGCTATCTGTCGTTCCCCGACGCAGCCCCCTCACGGCTCGCCCGGCACCCGGTGTCCGTGGCCAGGGCGGAACTGCGACTGCGGGACATCGCCGGCGCCAGGCCGCGCCGGCTGCTGCTGCACCGCGAGGCCTCGCCGCTCAGCCGCGGCTGGTGGGAGCGGCGGCTGCTGACGAGTGCGGAGTTCGCCGTGTACGACTTCGACGACGCCCTCCAATGGGACTTCGGTGCCGGGGGTCTGGCGCGCCGGCTGGCCCCCAAGGCGGAGAAGGCGCGGACCGCCGTACTCCACGCCGACCGGGTCATCGCGGGCAACGCGGTACTCGCGGACTGGGCCTCGCACCACCACCGGGATGTCGTCGTGATCCCCAGTTGCGTGGCGCCGGAGGACTACGTCCCGAAGACCTTCTACGGACTGCACGACCCACCGCGGCTCGGCTGGATCGGCTCACCCGACAACGAACCCCACCTGCTGCTCATCGGCCGGGCCCTCGCGGAGGTCCATCGCCGCACCGGCGCCCGGTTGACGCTCGTCGGCACGACGACGCGGACACTCGGCGGTATGGAGACCTTCATCGACCGTGTCGCATGGAGCCCGGACACCCAGCGCACGGCGCTCGCCGAGATGGACCTCGGCCTGATGCCACTGCCCACGACCTCGTACAGCCTCGGCAAGTGCGGATACAAGCTCCTGCAGTACGCCGCCGCCGGAGTGCCCGCCGTGGCCACGCCGCTCGGCGTCAACGCCGAACTGCTGTCCTCGTTCGGCCTTCCGGCACCCCGCCGTCCCGACGACTGGGCCCCGGCGATCCTCGGCCTCCTCGACTCGCCCACCGCTGCCCGCGAACAACTCGGCACGAGCGCCCGGGAGATCATCGCCCGCCGCTACTCCTACGACGCGTGGCTCCCCCGCTGGGCGGCAGCCCTCGAACTCGGACCGGTGGCGTGATGAGCTCGCCTGCGTGGATCCCGCCGGCCGCCGACGTCGTGATCGTCAACTGGAACACCGGCCGCCATCTGCGCGACTGTCTGCGTGCTGTCGGCCGGGCGGACCGGTCGGAACTGCGAGTGGCGCAGATCGTCGTCGTCGACAACGCGTCGAGCGACGATTCCCTCAGCGGTCTGGACACCGCCGGAATCCCGCTCCAAGTCGTGCGCAACACCGCCAACCGCGGATTCGCCGCCGCCTGCAACCAAGGAGCCGCCCGCTGCGGCTCGGCCCTCATCCTCTTCCTCAATCCGGACACCGAGCCGTATCCCGACGCACTGCGCGCCGTCGGCCGATTCCTCCGCAGCCCGGCCGCCGACACCATCGGCATCTGCGGCGGACGCATGGTCGACGAGCACGGACGGCCGGGAATCTCCTGCTCCCGCTTCCCCAGCCTGCGCATCTTCGTGGGCAAGACGACCGGCCTCGACCGACTGCTGCCGAGCGTCTTCCCGCCCCATCACCTCCGCCCGGCGGAGACCACGGCTTCGCGACGGGTCGACCAGGTCATCGGCGCCTTCTTCCTCGTACGCCGGTCACTCTTCACGGAACTGGGCGGTTTCGACGAGCGCTACTTCCTCTACTTCGAGGAGACCGACCTCGCCCTGCGGGCCCTGCAGAACGGCTGGGGTTCCTACTACGTCCAGCAGGCCCGGGTCCACCACATCGGTGGGGTGAGCTCCTCGCAACTGGGTGGTGAACGGTTGCGCCTTTCCCTGTGCAGCCGCTGCCTGTACGCCTTCCGACACTGGCCGCCCGGCCGGGCCTGGTCACTGGTGGCCCTCACCCTGACGGTCGAACCGGCCGCACGGCTCACCAGAGCCGCGCTCCGGCGCAGCCCCACCGAATTCCGGGACACCCTCAGTGGCTACTGGGGATTTTTGCACTGGCTCCTCGAACAAGGACTCCCCCATGGACACCGACACCGTCCACCTGCATCCTCCACGGGTTCCGTCGGCGACGGCTCCGATAGGCCCCTCGCTCCCCTGCCGGATCCTGGATGTCGTCCTCGCCACGGCGCTGCTTCTCCTCCTGTCTCCGATACTGGTGTTCGTGGCTCTCCTGGTGCGCGCCACCAGTGGGCCACCGACGGTGTTCCACCAGCGCCGGGTGGGAGAAGGGGAACGTGAGTTCACCCTCTACAAGTTCCGCACCATGCGGTGCGACTGTCAGGGGCCCGAAGTCACCGGGGGCGCAGACGCACGGGTGACCGGCACGGGCCGGCTGCTCAGGCGTTTCAGCCTCGACGAACTCCCGCAGCTGTGGAACGTTCTGCGCGGCGACATGACACTCGTCGGCCCACGCCCCGAGGTCCCGCACCTCGCCCACCGCTACCCCCCCAACTGCCGCTGGGTCCTGCGACACCGGCCCGGCCTGACGGGCCCGTGCCAGCTGCGGACCCGGTCGGACGCCACGCTGCTGGACGGCCGGCCCGACCCGGAGGAGTACTACCTCACGGTTCTGGTCCCCCACCGTGTCGCGCTGGACGCCGAGTTCCTGGCCCACGCCACGCTGCCCGACGTCGTACGCCTCATCGCCCGCACGTTCTGGTACGTGCTGTCGGCCGTCCGGCGCGACGCGCGCACCGCACACACCGTCGAAGGAGGCGGGTCCCGATGCGCTCCGTAGTGACCGGCGCGGCCGGATTCATCGGATCCCATCTCTGCGAGCACCTGTTGTCGTGCGGGGACGAGGTACTGGGTGTCGACGCCCTCACGGATTTCTACGAGCCCGCGCGCAAACGCGAGAACCTCTCGCGGTTGCTGGGCAGTGAGCGCTTCACCCTTCTGCGGGCCGATCTGCTGAAGGTCCCCCTGGAGACGGTGTTCGCCGGTACGGACGCGGTCTATCACCTGGCCGGCCAGCCCGGTGTCCGCGGCTCCTGGGGCACGGAGTTCGGTGTCTATCTCGAGCGCAACGTCCTGGTCACCCAGCGCGTACTGGAAACCGCGCGGGACATCGGGCTGCGCCGGCTCGTCTTCGCCTCCAGCTCGTCCGTCTACGGGAACGCCGAGACGTATCCGACCGTCGAGACGGTGCGCCCCTCCCCCGTCTCCCCGTACGGCGTGACCAAGCTCGCCGCGGAGCACCTGTGCGAGACCTATCGCACCGCCTTCGGTGTCCCGGTGGTCTCCCTGCGGCTCTTCAGCGTGTACGGCCCCCGACAGCGCCCCGACATGGCCTTCGCCCGACTGGTCGCGGCCGCGTTCACCCATCGCCCCTTCCCCCTGTACGGAGACGGTGAGCAGAGCCGTGACTTCACCTATGTCGGCGACGTGGTGACCGCAATGCGCCAAGCCGCACTGTCGCCGTGGAGCGGTGTCGCCAACCTGGGAGGCGGGTCCGAGGTGACGATGAATCAAGTCATCGCACTGCTCGGCCGGTTGGCCACCCCTCCACGCATCGTGCGGGGCCCCAGCCGACCCGGCGACGCCCAACGCACCGCGGCCGACATCACCCTGGCCCAGGAGTCCTTCGGCTACCGGCCCGGCACGAACCTTCGGACCGGCCTCGGCGCGATGGTGGAGACCCAGCGCACCGCCCGGATGACGTCGGCTGCGTGACGGCCGCCGTATCCGCCTACTGAGCCCCGCGGTAATACGCGACGATCTCCTTCGGTGTCATCTCGCGTTCCCGTCTGCGCCCCAGGAAGTAGAGAGCGGAGGCATTGTCCGTCGCGTAGTCCGGCGGGATCACGCGGTCGATGCCGCGCAGCCAGGACAGCAGTCCCCGGGTCAGGCGCCCTGCCAGTGCCGAGCGGGTCACACCGCGGACCAGGTGGTCGGTGGTCCACAGCAGTTGCGTTCCCGGTCCGGCGACGGTTCCGGCGGCGACCTCGTCGAAGCGCCCGAACAGATAGCGGTGGCCGCTCGCGGTGAAGCGGGTGAAGTCGTAGGGCCCCGCATGCACTTGCTGAAGGAACGGGGTCTCCGCGTAGACGAGCCCGTCGTCCTTGAGAACCCGGTGGATCTCGCTGACGACCTGGGGCGGATCGAGTACGTGCTCCAGCACGGCCTGCGCCGGCACCGCGTCGACGCTGCCTGTGGGGAGCGGAATCTGATGTGCGTCGGCGACGAACTGCGTCACGGGGCTGCGGACGATGTCGAATGCGATGACCTGGACGCGTGGGTCGCTGTACACCGCCGCCACGCCATTGCCCACGGTGGCGCCGCCGACGACGAGCAGGGTCGGCGCCGGACCGGGAAGGCGGCGCAGCAGCAGGTCGATCTGTCGGGCGGCGACCCGGTCGGGGGGTTTCCAGATGCGACGCAGGGCCGTGGGGAGCCGATCGGCGTGGGATCCGGTGACCACGCCCGCGGCATGCGGCCCCGTGTCCGCACCGTCGTTCCCCGCCGCCGGCTCCGCCCGGTCCACGACGCTTCGCTCGAAGTCGACGAGGACCGGCCAGCGCCCGGTCACGGGAAAGCCCGGGGAGTCGCCGTAGGGGCAGTCGGGCGAGGTGCACCAGAGGTTGCCGGGGCCTGCGGTCAGGGGCGAGCGGCATCGCGGACAGACCAGCAGGTGTCTGACCAGTTCCGGTTCCGCCAGGGTCATGCGCACTCCCACGGCCGATGCCTGTCTGATTGACCTGGCCCGCAGATGGGGCGAAGATGTACGTATACGTCGTAAATATACATCTTCAACCGCGGCGGTGATCGGCAGATGGTGCACCAGACGCTCGCCCCCGGCCCACCGGACCTCACGTCGGTGGACTGGCCGGCCCCGCCCCCGCGGGTGGTGCCGAGTGAGGCCCTGCCGCCGCAGCCGGTCCTGCCGAAGGTGAAGGTCCTCCATGTGATCACCCGCTTCTGGGCGGGTGCCGGCGGCAACACGCTGCTGTCGGCAGTCGGAATGGACACCGCCCGGTACGAGGTGTGGGTCGCGGGAATGCCGGGCGGCGATCTGTGGGACCGGGCGCGCGCCTCAGGGGTTCGCACCGTCGAGATCCCGGGATACCGCCACACCCTCACCCCCGCGGATCTCCTTGTCCTGTGGCGGCTCGTACGTCTCATCCGGCGCGAGCGGTTCACCGTCGTGCACACCCACTCGGCGAAGGGCGGCTTCCTCGGCCGCACCGCCGCCCGGCTGTGCCGCACGCCCGTGGTGGTGCACACCTTCCACGGCCTCAGCTTCCACACCCGGATGTCTCCGGGCAGGCGTGCGATGTACCGCGCTCTGGAGCGTGCGACCAGACGGTTCACCCACCGCTTCCTGGCCGTCGCGCCGCGCGTCGCTCAAGAAGTCGTCGAGCAACGGCTGGCGCCCCCCGGCACCGTTCACGTGGTGCCGTCGGCAGTGGACCTGGGCCGCATCCCCCTCGACTTCGACCCGGCGGCCCGGCTCGCGCTCGGCGTCCCCGCCGCCACCGCCCTGGTCGGAACCGTGGGGCGCATCGACACCCAGAAGGCTCCCCTGGACTTCGTACGGATGGCAGCACTGGTCCGGGCCGCTCGCCCGGACACTACGTTCGTGATGCTCGGCGACGGCCCGCTGGCCCCGGACGTCCGGCGGCTCGCCACGGAGCTGGGCGTCGAGGTGGCCCTCACCGGCCACCGGGCGGATGCGGCCGAACTCGTGGCAGGCCTGGACGTCTTCGTCATCACCTCCCTGTACGAGGGACTCGGCCGCGCCCTGACCGAGGCGCTCGCCGCCGCCCGTCCCGTCGTCGCCACCTCCGTCAACGGCGTGCCCGATCTGGTGGAGCCCGGCGCAACCGGCCTGCTGGCACCGGCGGCGGACCCGGCGGGACTGGCACGGGGGGTGTTGTGGATGCTCGACCACCCCGAGGAGGCGGCCGCCATGGGGCGCCAGGGCCGTGAGCGTGTGCGTGCGGCCTTCGCACCGCAGGCCATGTGCGCGGCCATCGACGACTGCTATCGCGGCCTGCTGGGCCTTCCTCTTGCAGCAGGCCGCGGCCCGGAACGGAGTTCGCCATGCGACTGACCGTCATCGGCACCGGATACGTGGGAGCCGTGCACGCCGCCTGCATGGCGGACATCGGGCACGACGTCCTCGGCGTCGACCTCGACGAGGAGCGGATCGCCGCTCTCGGCCGGGGCCACCCGCCGTTGTACGAGCCCGGCCTGTCCGAGATCCTCGTCAGGACCGTGGATTCGGGCCGGCTGCGCTTCACCACCTCGCTCGACGAGGCCGCCCGGTTCGGCGACACCCACTTCGTGTGCGTCGGCACGCCACAGGATCCCGTCTCGGGCGCCGCCGACCTGCGCTACGTCGAGGCGGCCGTGGACGGACTGGCGGTGCGGTTGCGCAAGGGCGATCTGATCGTCGGCAAGTCCACCGTGCCGGTCGGCACGGCGGCCCGGCTCGCCGGCCGGCTGAGCGCGACCGCTCCGGACGCCGACCTCGCCTGGAACCCGGAGTTCCTGCGGGAGGGCTGCGCGGTCCAGGACACCCTGCGGCCGGAGCGACTGGTCGCGGGCGTCCGTTCGCCCGCCGCCGACGCGCGGCTGCGAGCCGTCTACGCGCCGATGGTGCGCGCGGGCGTGCCCTTCATCAGCACCGACCTGGCCACCGCCGAGCTGGTCAAGATGGCGTCGAACTCCTTCCTCGCCGCCAAGATCTCGTTCATCAACGCCATGGCCGAGATCTGCGACGCGACCGGTGCCGATGTGCTCACCCTGGCCGACGCCATCGGCCGGGACTCCCGCATCGGTCCGCGCTTCCTCGCCCCCGGACTCGGATTCGGCGGCAGCTGCCTGCCCAAGGACATCCGGGCCTTCACCGCCCGCGCCGAGGAACTCGGCCTCGGGGAGTCGGTGGCGTTCCTGAGGCAGGTCGACGAGATCAACACACGGCAGCGCCGGCGTGCCGTCGCCGCCGCTCGGCGCCTGCTCGGCGGGTCCTTCGAGGACCGTAACGTCGCGGTGCTCGGGGCGGCCTTCAAGCCGCTCAGCGACGACATCCGTGACTCGCCGGCACTGGCCGTCGCGGACGCCGTGCAACGGCTGGGGGCACAGGTCCGCGTGCACGACCCGGAGGCGGTCGACAACGCCCGGACGGCCTTCCCCTCGCTCCAGTTCGCGCTGGAGGTGACCAAGGCCTGCGAACAGGCCGACGTCGTACTGCACCTGACCGAGTGGCCGCAGTATCGCGAGATCGACCCCGGCGCCCTCTCCACGGTGGTGCGCACACCGAACGTCCTCGACGCACGCAACGCCCTCGATCCGGCGGTGTGGCAGGCCGCTGGATGGACGCTGCGCGCTCTCGGCCGTCCGGGCCTTGGCCGTCCGGGCCCCAGCCGTCCGGGCCCCGCGCTTCCGGGCCCCGGGCTTCCGGCTCTCGACTGACGGGGTGGAGTCCATGCACGTGGTGGTGTCCGGCGGCAGCGGCTTTCTGGGATCACATGTGTGCGAAGTCCTGGTCCACAGAGGGGACATGGTCTCCTGCCTGGACAACTTCTCCTCGGGCAGGCCGCAGAACACCGCCCACCTGCTGCGCGAGCCGCTGTTCCGGTGCATCCCGTGCGACATCACGGAGGGGGTCGAGGTCTCCGAGAAGGTCGACGCCGTCGTGCATCTGGCCAGCCCCGCATCGCCGTTCGACTACGGCCGGCACCCGCTGGAGACACTGACCGTGGGTAGCCGTGGCACCGAGAACATGTTGCAACTCGCCGTACGGCACGGCGCACGCTTCGTCCTCGCCTCGACCAGCGAGATCTACGGCGACCCGCTGGAGCACCCGCAGAGCGAGGACTACTGGGGGCACGTCAACCCCATCGGACCGCGGAGTGTCTACGACGAGGCCAAGCGCTTCTCCGAGGCACTCGCGATGGCCTACCGGCGCCACCTCGGCGCCGACGTCGGCATCGTCCGGATCTTCAACACCTACGGTCCCCGCATGCGCCCGCACGACGGCCGGGTGGTCTCCAGCTTCATTCGCCAGGCGCTGGACGGCGAAGCGCTGACCGTCTTCGGCGACGGAAGCCAGACCCGCAGTTTCTGCTACGTCGACGATCTGGTCCGCGGCCTCGTGGCACTGCTGGACTCGCAGCACACCGGCCCGTTCAACCTGGGCAACCCGAAGGAACGGACGGTACGCGAACTCGCCGAACTGGTCCGGCTCGTGACGGGTTCGCGCAGCGAACTCCGCTTCCTCCCGCTGCCCGTCGACGACCCGGCCCGCCGACGCCCGGTGATCACCCGTGCTCAGGAGAGTCTTGGTTGGCACCCCCGGGTGCCCCTGGAAGAAGGACTGCGGCACACCGTGGACTGGTTCATGTCGCAGCCGCACGCACTCGTCAGGCCGCCCGAGCGGTCCGCTGTGGGGCGAACATCATGAAGGCACTCGTACTCTGCGGCGGAGCGGGCACCCGACTCCGCCCGATCACACACACATCGGCCAAGCAACTGGTCCCGGTCGCCAACAAGCCGGTGCTCTTCTACGGACTTGAGGCCATCGCCGAGGCCGGAGTCACCGAGACCGGGATCGTGGTCGGGGACACCGAGAAGGAGATCCGTGCGGCGGTCGGCGACGGCTCGGCATTCGGGCTGAACGTCACCTACATTCCGCAGGACGCTCCCCGCGGGCTCGCCCATGCGGTTCTCATTGCCCGGGACTTCCTCGGCAACGACGACTTCGTGATGTACCTCGGCGACAACTTCATCGTCGGAGGCATCACCGGCCTGGTCGACGGCTTCCGCGCCGAACGGCCGGACGCCCGGATCCTGCTGACCCGGGTGCCCGAACCCACGGCGTTCGGAATCGCCGAACTCGACGACGCGGGCCGGGTGATGAGACTGGAGGAGAAGCCGCAGATGCCCAAGAGCGATCTCGCGCTGGTCGGCGTGTACCTCTTCTCCCCCGCCGTCCACGAGGCCGTACGCTCCATCGGCCCCTCCCGACGCGGGGAGTTGGAGATCACCGACGCCATCCAGTGGCTGATCGACCAGGGCCGCGACGTAAGGGCCACGACGATCTCCGGATACTGGAAGGACACCGGCAACGTCACGGACATGCTGGAGGTGAACCGTTCCGTTCTGGAGACGCTCGAACCGCGGATCGACGGCAGCGTGGACGCGTACAGCGAACTCATCGGCCGGGTCCGGATCGAGGACGGCGCCAAGGTCTTCCGCAGCCGCGTGGTCGGCCCTGCCGTCATCGGTGCCGGAACCGTGGTCTCCGACTCCTTCATCGGCCCGTTCTCCTCGATCGCCGAGGACTGCCGCATCGAGAGCAGCGAGATCGAGTACTCGATCGTGCTGCACAGGGCGACCGTCATCGGGATCGGCCGGATCGAGGAGTCGCTCATCGGTCACAACGTCGAGGTCACCCCGGCTCCGAGCATCCCCTCCGTGCACCGGCTCATACTCGGCGACCACAGCAAGGTACAGATCTCGTCGTGACGCGCACCCGCATCCTGGTCACCGGCGGCGCCGCCTTCATCGGTTCCCAACGTCCGTACGCTGCTCGGCCCGGACGACCCGCCCGATATGACGGTCACGGTGCTCGACAAGCCCCAGGCCCTCGGCCAGGTCCTTGCGTGGTCAGCCGTTGAAGGAGCGCGCGCCCGCCGCCTAGCCCAGTTCGAGCGTGGTGACTCCGTAGATGCGCTCCCCGGCGAACGGCCTGACCGGTCCGGTGTACATACGGGCCGTCTCGAATGACGGTGTGAGGCCGAACTCCTCCGCCAGGGCGATCCCCGCCGTGGTCGTCCGTGGGATGTCGATGGCGACCTCGCTCCCGGCGGCGTCGGCGGTCAGCGCGACGAAGAGGGCCCGGGCGTCCTCCGCGGTGTCGGCGAACAGCGGGCCGATGCGCAGGGCGTCGCGGGCCGGCCGGATCACACCGTAGCCCGTGAGACGCCCGTCGACATGGCGGACGACGGTGCGATGGCCGGGGGTGGCGAGCCACCGCTGCACGAAGAGCGGCCGGTCCGCGGGGTAGCAGGCGCTGTCGTACGCCGTGATCGCCTCGAAGTCCGCCGCCTCGGCAGGCCGGACTCCCGCTGCCGTCTCCCCCACAGGGGCGGTTCCGCTGAAACGGGCGGTGCGGTAGGCGAGTTCGAAGCCGGACTGGCGGTAGTTGTCCTGCTGCGCGACCACTCCGTCGAGGCCGACGGTACGGCCTTCGGCGTGCGCTAGGCCCGTCTTCCAGGTGGCGATGCCATAGCCGCGGCCGCGCAGGTCGGGGCGGACGAGATAGCAGCCCAGGAAGGCGTAGTCGGCCCCGTAGTTGACGACGGAGATCGCCGAGACGGGCTCCCCGCCGATCCGGCCGAGGAAGAAGCCCTCGGGGTCCTGGGTGAAGAAGCTCGGGCCGTCCGACAGCCCGGGGTTCCACCCCTCGTCCGCCGCCCAGCCGCTGATCACCGGCCAGTCGTCGAGCGAGGCCTGGGTGACGACGAGGTCCTCGGGACCCGCAGAGGTCATCTGTGCGCTCCATTCCACAGGGAGGTGTCCGGTGCGGTGATCGGCCGCACCGCACCGCATCCTTCCCGATCGGCGTGCCGTACGCCACGTCGCGATCATGCGGACGGCCGCCCAACCAGCCATCTGGCCAACGGTGTTGGGTGCCGCGGGCGGACGATCTAGGCTTGCACCGTATGAGCGTCGAGAGTGTGAGCCTGCGTCCGGTGTCCGAGCAGGACCTGTCCGTCATGGACCGCTTCCGGATGGAGCCGGAGGTCGCCGGTGCTTTCCAGTGGTTCGGCTGGTGGGACACGGACCGCTGGCATCGCATGTGGGCGGAGAACGGCCTGATCACCGACGATTCGGGCCACTTGATGGTGGTACGCGACGGCGAACAGCTCGGTTTCGTCGGCTGGCGGAAGGTCGTCGTCACCCGCAGCACGTTCTACTGGAACATCGGCGTCGGCCTGCTGCCACAGGCGCGCGGCAAGGGCGCGGGCACCGAGGCACAACGGCAGCTGGTCCACTACCTGTTCGCCCACACCCTGGTGCGGCGTATCGAGGCGGACACCGAGGTCGACAACATCGCCGAGCAACGCGCCCTGGAGAAGGCCGGATTCACCCGGGAGGGCGTACTGCGCAGCGTCGTCTTCCGCGACGGGCAGTGGCGCGACCTCATGCGCTACAGCATCCTGCGAGGCGACTTCGCACCGCCCGGTCGCGGTGACGGCCTCGGGTGATCCGCTGCCCCGAATCCCCCCTTACGCCATCATGGGCGGGTGGACTTCGAGCCGTACCGAGGTGAGCTGGTGGCGTACTGCTACCGGATGCTGGGCTCGTTCCACGAGGCCGAGGACCTGGTGCAGGAGACGATGCTGCGCGCATGGAAGGCGCGTGCCCGGTACGACGCCACGCGGGCTTCCGTACGGACCTGGCTGTACCGGATCGCGACCAACGTGTGTCTGACCGCGCTGGAGGGGCGGGCGCGGCGGCCGTTGCCGTCCGGGCTGGGCGCGCCGAGCGCGGATCCCGAGGCGCCCCTCACACCGGCTCTCGACATCCCCTGGCTGCAGCCGTTTCCGGACGCCCGGTTCGACACGGGAGTGCGGGCGGACCTGCGGCTCGCGCTGGTGGCGGCGATGCAGGTCCTGCCGCCGCGGCAGCGCGCCGTGCTCGTCCTGCGGGAGGTGCTGGAGTTCAGCGCCGCCGAGGTCGCCGCGCAGCTGGGGATGACGGCCGCAGCGGTCAACAGCGCTTTGCAGCGGGCCCGCGCCGCCCTCGCGGACGTGGGCGGCCTCGACGAGGTCGCGGAGCCGGACGATCCCGAGGTGCGCGCGGTGGTCCAGCGGTATCTGCGGGCTTTCGAGGCGGCCGACGTCCCCGCGCTGGTGCGGCTCCTGACCGACGAAGCGGTGCTGGAAATGCCGCCGGTGCCCTTGTGGTACCGGGGCAGCCGCGACTACGGCCTGTTCATGGAGCGGGTGTTCCGGATGCGCGGGACGGGCTGGGGCATGCGGTCTCTCACCGCCGGCGGGCAACCCGCGCTCGCCGCCTACGCTCCCGAGCCCGGCGGCGGCCACCGGCTGCACACGCTCCAGGTCCTCACCGTCACCGATGGGCGCGTCACACACAACGTCGTGTTCACCGATCCACGCGTCTTCGACGCCTTCGACCTGCCACGGCGAATTTCTTCCGACGAATTTCGCCGGCCGCGATGAGTGGGGCCGATGCCGCCGGTATGTACGGCTGAGCATCGATCGAAGGGAACCCCGCCATGAGCGTCATCGTCATTCAGTTCATCACCTTGGACGGCTTCGTGTCCGACCCCGACGGAGCCG
Source organism: Streptomyces sp. NPDC005485 (assembly GCF_040606085.1). Classification (NCBI taxonomy): domain Bacteria; kingdom Bacillati; phylum Actinomycetota; class Actinomycetes; order Kitasatosporales; family Streptomycetaceae; genus Streptomyces; species Streptomyces sp. NPDC005485. The sequence goes on from NZ_JBEXDZ010000019.1 coordinate 76,727, forward strand.
GGGGCACGCCGACCGGCGGCTGGATGTTCCGGCACGGACCCGAGGCGGTCGCCGGGGACAAGTTCCGGCTGGGCAGCACGCTGGACGACGGCGTCCTGCTGTTGGGACGTACGACCTGGCAGCTGTTCTCGCGGCTGTGGCCGGGACGCGAGGACCCGTTCTCGGCGCGGATGAACGCCGCGGCGAAACTGGTCGCCACGCGGACGTTGACCGACACGTCGGCCTGGCAGAACTCGCGGATCGTCGACGGCGACCTCGTCGACGCGGTCAAGCGCGAGCAGCGCGACGTGATCGTCGCGGGCAGCCTGAGCGTCGTGCACGCGCTGATGGCCGAGGACCTGGTCGACGAGTACCGACTGCTGACCTTCCCCAGCATCCTCGGCACCGGCGAGCGGCTCTTCCCCGTCGGCAGCCCGCCCGCGGACCTGGAGTGCCTGTCGGCCGAGGCGTCCGGCGCCGCCGTCCTCGCGCGCTACCGCAAGGCAGCGCGCTGACCTGAGGCTTTCGTCTCGCCTACGCCCCTGCCGACCAGTCCCGCGCCCGGGCGACCAGGAGGGCCACGTCGTCGTGGTTGTCCGGGCGGCGCAGGGTGCGCAGGAGCCGGTCGCAGAGGGCTTCCAGGGGGCGGCTCGGGTCGTCGAGGAGGCCGAGGAAGGTGGCGAGGCGCTCGTCGATGGAGTGCTGCCGGGTTTCCACCAGCCCATCGGTGTACAGGACGAGCTGGTCGCCCGGTTCGAAGGCCACCGTGGTGGTGGAGAAGGCGACGCCGCCCACGCCCAGGGGCACGCCGGTGGGCAGGTCGAGCAGCTCCGAGGGGCCTTCGGCGCGGACCAGGGCGGGCGGCAGGTGTCCGGCGTTCGCTATCTGCACCTGCCGCAGGTGGGGGTCGTAGACCGCGTAGATACAGGTGGCGATGTAGTGGTCCAGGCCCGCGGTGATCTTGTCGAGGTGTTCGAGGAGCCGGGCCGGTTCGAGCTGGAGGGAGGCCAGGGTGCTGGTCGCGGTGCGCAGGCGTCCCATGGTGGCGGCGGCGTTGATGCCGCTGCCCATGACGTCGCCCACGACGAGCGCGGTCCGGTCGCCCTCCAGGGAGATGAGGTCGAACCAGTCGCCGCCCACCTCGCTCGCGGCGTCGGCCGGCTGGTAGCGGGAGGCGACCTCCAGGCCCACGGTGGACGGCGGGCTGGCGGGCAGCAGGCTGCGCTGCAGGGTCACAGCGGTGGTGCGTGCGCTCTGGTACCAGCGGGCGTTGTCGATCTGCACGGCCGCGCGGGCGGCCAGCTCACGCGCCAGAACGACGTCGTCGTCGCTGAACGGCAGCGGGTTGCGGGTGCGCTTGAGGTCGAGGGCGCCGATCACCTCCCCGCGGGCGGTCAGCGGCACGGCGAGATACGAGTGGACACCCGCTCTGGACAGCAGCGTGGCCGCCTCGTCGTCGCGGGCTATGCGCGGCAGGTCCTGGTCCTCGACATGGCGCACCATGACGGGCCGGCCCGTGTGCACGCACTGGGTGACGAGCCGGTCGGCCGCGTAGCGCGCGACATGCCCGGGCGGGTCGGCGGCACGCAACGCCTCGGTGGGCCGGTCGGCCTTGACGGCGAGGGCCCGGATGACGACCGGGCCGGTGGGCAGCACATGGGCGCGCCGCCCCTGCAGGACGTCGTCGAGCAGGTCGACGGCCGCGATGTCCGCCAGCTCGGGCACGGCGACATCGGCCAACTCGCGTGCTGTCTGGTCCAGTTCGAGAGTGGTGCCGATGCGGGCGGAGGCGTCGGCGATCAGTGCCAGCCTGCGCCGGGCGCGATCGGCCTCGATGCCCGCGAGATACCGCTCGGTGACGTCCACCACCGAGATGGCCACGCCCAGCACGGTGCCGACGGCGTCCTCCAGCCGGTGCATGGAGACCGACCAGGCACGGTCGTGGTCCGGATCGGCCGGGGTCCGGCCTACAGCCTGCTGGTCGACGAGCGGGGTTCCGGTGTCCAGCACCCGGCGCAGGGAACCCTCGATGGCGTCGACGTCGAGGAACGGCAGGACCTCCCGGCTCGATCGGCCCAGATGCTCCGCGGCGGACACGCCGTTGATGCGTTCCAGCGCCGGGTTGACGGTCACGTACCGCAGATCGGTGTCGAGGACCGCGAGGCCGATCGGGGACTGCGAGACCATCTGCGCCGAGAGCGCGAGCCCGCGCTCCACCTGCCGCACGGTGCCGCGGTCCGTGGCCAGGCTCAGGGCGTGACGAGCGCCGCTGTCGTCCACGAGCGGTGTGTTGCGGAACTCCACCAGCCGGGTGGTGCCGTCCTTGTGCCGGATGGGGAACGCTCCGGCCCAGCCCTCGCCGACCTCCATCACCCGTTCGAACAGCTTGACGACCAGGCCGCGGTGCTGTTCGTGGACCATCAGACGGCCCGCGTACTGGCCGAGCGCCTCGGGTGCGGCGTAACCGAACAGTTCCTCGGCCTGCGAACTCCACAGCACGATGCGTCCGTCGGCGTCGAGCACGACCGCCGCCATGCCAAGCACGTCCAGCAGCCCGCTCGGCCTGGACGTCCCGGGCTCCGGCTCGTCGGAATCGGTCCGCAAGGATCCGGCTGTGCTCATCAGAGGACCGCCTCCGCCCGTTCCGTTCGCCGTGCCGTCCCGGACCGGCTTCGGCCCGCATCACTCATCCAGTGTCCCCGCTGCTTCCATGGTCCCCCCGGGACCGGCGGTCGGCGCAGTCGTCACCGACTGGCCAGATCATCACAGAAAGTAGCCGAAACGTGCAGCCAGATCCGGCGAACCGCCGGTTCTCCTCTTTCCCGCCCGGGACACGCTGACAGAAATCATCGCCCGCCGCCCCCGTAGTGCAGGCGCTCCGCCGTCCGCACCAGATCCGCCAGCGGATCCGGCGCGCCGGGCCGCCGCCACCGGCGCAGGGCCGAGGCCAGGGCCGAAACGGCCGCTCTGCCGGTCCGTGCCCAGCGAGTCAGCAGGTCACGGGCGCGCGAGAGAACCGGGGTGTCGCTGCTGGACCTGCTCAGCACGGCCACGGTTCACCCCCGAGGGCGAGCTCCACCGGCCACGGGTCCGTCTGGCCGGGAACGGTTCGGCCGCTGGCCCGCCAGTCGGCAACCAGACCGAGATAGATCGGGGTGTCCGGCCTGCTCGACGCCGTGGGACGAGGATGCGGCGGGTGATCCCCCGCGTGCACCAGGCTGACGTATCCCGACGTGATGGATGTGCCGTTCATGCCGCTGTGCAACGCGCGGTCCGCCCCGGCGGCACGGCGGCAGCCGCGCGTACACCGGATCGCGTGAGCGCACGCCCCCGTTCGGGGCCATGCGCTCATCCGATGAACCGACGGTGTAGGCGCCGCACCGGCCCTGCCTCACCGGCTCCGCCGCGCCGGTCCGCCGCCGACGCGCCGCATCGTGCGAGGTCGGTGCGGCCATCGGCGTGGGACCCACTACTCCTGCCCGTCGTACTACAAGGGCGCGGCGCCGCAGAGCACGGCTGCTTCATCGCTGACCGGCAGTACCCGGGGCCGTGCCGAGGCCGGACCTCGCGCCACTGCAGGTGACGGCCACGAAGTAGCCCTTGCACCCCGGTGGGCGCGTCCGGCACAAGGCCGGGCGCGCCCCCCCCGGTTTGAACAAGCGGGGGAGGG